>JAKSAU010001212.1 GCA_022361535.1 Desulfobacterales bacterium | reverse complement strand
CAGCAGCGGTGCCGTCACCGTTAAAGCAAACAACGGTATTGTCGATGCCAGCTTTCCTGTAATACCGAACCAGGCCTGTGGCATTGGCCGCAGCTCCTGTCATCAGCGTCCCGAAATAGGAAAGGGTATGCCAGGACTGGTTGTTCTGGCCCAAGAGCACAGGAGCGGAGCAGGACGGGGTCCCGGTGATGACAATGTCATTGCCCAGCACCTGGGGAATAAAGCGCAAAAGAAGTTCCAGGCCGCAGCCTGGGCAAAATGCCACCCCCTTTGAAAAGGGGTCTTCGTGCTTCAGGTAGTCAAGAACCTTGCTGGGCTTGACAGTTTTCTTTTTTTTATCTGGTGTTCCCATATTTCCCCTCCCTATACATCATCCGGTGACTGATCGTCGGTATCGTTGGCTTGCGGGTACGAGATCCAGGTTACTTCAGGGACCTTCTTTCCTGCTGCACGATCACACGTTTGATCGATCATCTGAGCCACATTGGCCTTGGTGATATCGGTGTTGGCGATTCCGTCGATAAAACTTAAAAGCTGTGTGCCGCCCATCTTAGTTTCAAAGGCTTTTAGTTCAAGATAGATGGGGCCGCCCTCGAATCCAAAGGCGAGGCTTCTGTCAACCACACCTGCGACTTTGACACCCTTAAGGGCTTCAATAAGGGCTTCAGCAGGGAAGGGGCGGTACATGCGGATTTTGACCAGACCGACCTTTATCCCTTTTTCACGGTATTCATCAATCACTGTCTTGATGGTGCCGCACATGGAGCCGGATCCCACCAGGACCACGTCTGCATCCTCGGTGCGGTATAGTTCAAGCTGGCCACCCCAGGACCGGTTAAAAATTTTCGCATATTCCTGGTCAATTGCATCGAATTTTGCTTTAGACCGATTCATTGCAGACAGGTGTTTATGCCGAAGTTCAAGATATCCGCCAAGAATGCCGTGGGAACCTACCCCGAGCTTTTCCCCGGGGTGGAGCACTGTGCGTCTGGGCTGGGTTTCCAGGACGGAGAGGAATTGGTCTGCTTCTTCCTGGGTGGGAATTTCCACGCCTTCAGACAGATAGGAAAGATAGAACCCGTCATAATGAACCATGACCGGGAGTTGGATTTCATGATCTTCTGCCAGCCTGTAGGCCTGGAGAACCAGGTCGAGGACCTCCTGGCAGGACTCTGCTATCAAAAAGAGCCATCCGGAATCCCGGGTGGAGATCATGTCCTGCTGGCCGGATGAAACGGCAATGATGCCTGGAGTTTCCCGGTTTACATTAATCATGACTACCGGCGCCCTGGCTCCTGCCACGGCCAGGACCGCATCATACATAAAGACCAGGCCCCAGGAGGAAGATGCCGTAAACACCCTTCCGCCTGCAAGGGACGCGGCCATGACCGAATTCATGGCTGAGTTCTCCCCTTCCACGGTAATAAGTTCGCAATCCATATCGCCGCTTGCGTGGAAATCTGAGATTTTTTCAATGACCTCAGTCTGGGGGGTGATTGGGTAGGCTGCCACTACGTCCGGCCTGGCCAGTTTCGCAGCGATTGCAGCGGCTCCGTTGCCTGTGATAACT
>JAKSAU010000553.1 GCA_022361535.1 Desulfobacterales bacterium | reverse complement strand
GCCGCTTTCCATTCTGGCCGGTAAAATGGTTTACGAAGCTGCCTTCTGGCTGTCACGGCACCGGTACCACGCCCGGAAAATCCGCTGCGATTCATGGGAGGGCAATACCACGATCTCAAATGCCCTTCTCGACTTTGGATTCAAACGGGTGGCGTCATTCCTTGACCCGGAAAAAAGACCGGCCGGCGTTAGAACCGTGATCTACGAGTACGAGATCACGGGTGATAGACGGATTTTGGATACTAAAGCCCGTCGACAATCCGGTTCAAGGTCTCGCTCGGCCGCATCTGCACATCCGCCTTTGCCGGGTCCGGCAGGAAATAGCCGCCGATATCAGCCGGACTTCCCTGGGCTGCCAGAAGCTCCTGATTGATCCGGTCCTTGTTTTCCGCCATCTCCCGGGCCGGCGGCTCAAACGTGTTCCGGATATTCGAATCGTCGGATTGATCGGCCAGTGCCTGGGCCCAGTAAAGGGTGATATAGAAAGTGGCGCCGCGGTTGTCGGCCTCGTTCACCTTTCGGGACGGAGATCGGCCGTGTTCCAGGTATTTGCCGATGGCACGGTCCAGCGCCCTGGCAAAAACACCGGCCTTGGGGTTGGTCTCGGCCGCCAGTTCCAGTGAGGGAACCAGGGCGCAGTATTCTCCGAGGGAGTCCCAGCGCAGGTGCCCTTCGGTAAGGAACTGCTGGACATGCTTGGGGGCGGACCCGCCCGCTCCGGTTTCGAAAAGTCCGCCGCCCATCAGCAGTGGAACGATGGAGAGCATGCGGGAGCTGGTGCCCAGCTCCAGAATGGGAAACAGGTCGGTGAGATAATCCCTCAGGACGTTACCGGTCACCGCGATGGTGTCTTCCCCCTTCCGGACCCGTTCCAGGGTGAACGTCATGGCATCCACCGGTTTCATGATGTGAATCTCGATGCCGGCGGTGTCATGGTCCGGCAGAAGGGCATTTACCTTTTCCAGGATCCGGGCGTCATGGGCCCGGTTCTCATCCAGCCAGAAAACCGCGGGGGCCCCCGTTGCCCGGGCCCGGGAAATTCCCAGCCGGACCCAGTCCCGGACGGCGGCATCCTTGGTTTGGCAGGCGCGGAAGATGTCCCCCTTTTCCACTGCCTGGCTCATGAGGTCGTTTCCCTGCTCATCCACGAGGCAGATGGCGCCGTCGGCCGCAGCCTCAAACGTCTTGTCATGGGAGCCGTACTCCTCCGCCTTCTTGGCCATAAGCCCCACGTTGGAGACGCCGCCCATGGTGCCGGGATCAAACTGTCCGTTGGCCCGGCAGTCCTCGATGACGGCCTGGTACATGGTGGCATAACTCCGGTCCGGCACCAGGGCCACGGTATCCTGGAGCTGTCCCTCCCGGTTCCACATCCTGCCGCCGTCCCGGACCACGTTGGGCATGGAGGCATCCACGATCACGTTGTTGGGGACATGGAGATTGGTGATGCCCTTGTCCGAATCCACCATGGCCAGGTCCGGCCCGTTATCGTAGGCAGCCCGGATGTCGGCCTCAATTTCAGCCTGCCGGTCCTCCGGCAGCTGTTTCATCTTTTCCAGGATATCTGCAAACCCGTTGTTGACATTGGCGCCCACGGACGCCAGTGCCCGGCCGTGTTTGTCAAACAGGGCCTTGAAAAACACGGACACGCAATGGCCGAACAGGATGGGGTCGGACACCTTCATCATGGTGGCCTTCAGATGCAGGGACAACAGGGCGCCCTCCTGTTTGGCCCGGTCCATGGTTTCCGCGTAAAATGCCCGCAGGGCCTTGATGCTCATGGCAGCCGAGTCCAGTACCTCACCCGCTTCCAGGTCCATTCCCTGTTTCAGGACCGTTACATTTCCGCTTGAATCCCGGAACTCAATGTCTGCCCTGCAGTCCGCATCCAGGGTGACAGAAGTTTCACTGCCGAAAAAATCCTTTTCCGCCATATGGGCAATCCGGGCTTTGGAGCCCTGTTCCGGCCAGGGTTTCATCATCCTGTGGGGATTTTTCAGGGCAAAGGCCTTTACGGACGCGGCAGCCCGGCGGTCTGAATTCCCCTCCCGCAGCACCGGGTTCACCGCAGATCCCAGGACCCCGGCATAGCGCGCCCGGATCTTCTCCTCATCCGGGGTGGCCGCAGTTTCCGGATAGTCGGGCACGGCAAATCCCTTTTCCTGCAGCTCTTTGACCGCAGCCCTGAGCTGGGGCACGGAGGCCGATATATTGGGCAGTTTGATGATGTTGGCCCCCGGCTTTTTCACCATCTCCCCCAGTTCAGCCAGGTGGTCCGGCACCTGTTGCTCCGGTTTGAGAGAATCCGGGAACGCCGCCAGGATCCGTCCCGCAAGGGAGATGTCAGCCACCTCCACATCCATATCCGCGTGTTTCAGAAAGGCGCGCACCACGGGCAGGAGTGCAAAAGAGGCCAGTGCCGGCGCCTCATCGGTTTTGGTCCAGGTAATCTTGGAAGGTTTCATATCTGTAATTCCTCATTATATTTATTCTTTCAGGCCAATTCACATCCTGAAAGTGGTATCATGAAACCTCTTTTTGGAATAGTTCTTTTTTAGATTCCAAAATCCAATGCCGATAGAAGCCTTCCCCCCTAAATCTTAAACCGGGCAACAAGCCTGTGGAGTTTGTGCGCGAGAACAGACAACGCATCCGCCTTTTCAGCGACCTGACGGCCCGAGCCGGTGATTTCCCCAAGAAAG
>JAKSAU010001243.1 GCA_022361535.1 Desulfobacterales bacterium | reverse complement strand
CGCCTATGTATTTCCTTGATCAACAATGCATTTGTCTATAAAAAATAATGCGTTATGATGTTGGCCGGGTATTCCTTCGTATCATAAGTTTCAGAGTCCTCTATAAGAGACTCTGAAAAGGTGTAATATAGTTCATCTGTCGTTTTATTTCTATCAGAATCATTGGTTTTTGAAACAACTTTGATACGATTAGTTCTGATAGGCCAATGGTTTCCAGTTCCCTTTTTAAATACGGCTCTAGTTTTCAGTTTCTCATTAACAATATTCCAAAATCCCTCCAGGTAAGGATCACGTATGCCTTTTAATCTTCTTTGGTTGTCGTATTCTACTGGGGCATTTATCAATGTTGCCTGTACAATGATTTAATGATTTTCATCAAGAAATCATTACTCCTGGATTATTACACAGCCCATTAAGAGAAAAAAGAATATATTCTCTTTTGGCGTGCTGCTTACCGCTATATCTACTTCTATTGCATTGCTTGGCTTTTAATATCTGCATTGGTACACCTTCGAATTATTATGATGTATTTCATATTAACTATTCAGTTCTCTTACTTTTATCTACTTTGTTGTTTTCAGCCCTGAATTTTTCCTGTTGGCGGATGATATAATATGTGATTGGAATACCTGTGATGAAAGCGATATAGAAAGCATTCCAAAAACCGATATCTCGTGGATCCACACCGCCATAAGGAAGCAAATATGTTAACGGATAAAAGAATATCAATCCAACAGCAAATGATGCTATCCATACGCTCGTTTTCCAGCTTAACTTTCTTTTCATAATACTATAAATTAAAAATGGTACTAAGCCGTAACCACCCTAATGGTTTATGTTAAAGATGATGGGAGAGGGATAAAAACATCTGTGCGAAAAACATCAAAACCTATGCGAAAACGTCGGATGAGTGATTTGAGGCAAATGCAATCCTGCGTGCACGGGGCGTAAGGGTGGTTTACGATAGCCTGGCGCCAGGTAATTAATGAATACCTCCACCTCCTCAGAGTCTCTCGCAGAGGACTCTGAGGCTCATTTAACAGCCATATTAAAATCTTT
>JAKSAU010000363.1 GCA_022361535.1 Desulfobacterales bacterium | reverse complement strand
GCTCTATCGCCTCTGGCTGGAGCGGGAGTTTGTATGGAGAAAGCCATATTGAACGTGACAGGAATTCAGCCGCATATTGGAAATAAATCCTGTTCTGATGCTCTGCAATCTTTCCGACAGGGATTTTTTCCGACGGTGATTGTTTCAGGAATACGTTGAGGATTTTCAAATCGTTCCTCTTTTAGGCAAGGGGGGTGTCTGGTGTGCCAATTGTTCGATCGACCTGATCTTCGGCGGATTTAGCAATTCACCTGCCTCATCCAGCCTCCCCAGGGCACACATCAGTTTTAAAAAGCTTTCCAGGGAAATTTTTCCGGTATCCTCAAATCGCCTTAACGACGATTCCGGGACGCCGGATCTTTCGGAAAGGGTCCTCCGGGTCCACCTCTTTTCAAGTCGCAGTCGTTTTGTCTTTACGGATAAATTTTTTGCGACCTCAACCGGAGATTCTATGTTGAATTGCACCATTGCTTTTAAATATCGCCATTATGTTGTCAATTGTAATTATTATTTATAACAAAATGACACTATATTATCAATTGCTGTTTTGATGGGGCGGCAGCCGCAAAAACGGCCGCCGGCGCCTAAAGATATCGCTGTTTGCCAAACAGGCTGCCTGCCCGGTCATTGACATCTCAAGTCCGGTATTCTATTGTCTGGGACATACCATACATAAAACCATAGGAGATCGATGCATGGGGAGATTCAGGGGATTCTGGGGGATATGCCTGGCCGTGCTGCTGACGGCGTGCAGCCCGGCTGACCGGCCATCCGCCTCCCCCGAAGTCCGGACCGGCATCACGGACCGTGAAATCCGCATCGGCTCTTCCCTGGCCCTGGGCGGCCATGCCGGCTACCTGGGGACCCAGATGCTCCAGGGCGCCCTGGCCTATATCCGGCACATCAACGCGTCCGGCGGCATCCACGGCCGCACCATCCGCATCATTGCCAGGGATGACGGGTACGACCCGGCGCGCTGCCTCTACAACACCCAGCAGCTCATCCTGGCGGAAAAGGTATTTTCCCTGTTCTGCTACGTGGGCACCCCCACCACGGT
>JAKSAU010000282.1 GCA_022361535.1 Desulfobacterales bacterium | reverse complement strand
TTTGGAGAGAAGATCGTAATTCGTCTTATAGACAGAAGCCGTTTCTTGAAGGAAAAAGAAGAACTGGGAATGTCTAATGAGGATATTGAAATTTTTAATGACGTGTTAAAAAACAAACATGGTATTATTCTTATTACTGGACCCACGGGCTCTGGTAAGAGTACAACCTTGTATGCGGGTCTCAACTATCTCAAAGATCCAACCAAGAATATCACGACCGTAGAAGATCCTGTCGAATATCAACTGAGGGGTATTAACCAAATCCAGGTGAAACCGGATATCGGTTTGGACTTCGCTGCGAGTCTACGTGCGATATTGCGTCAAGACCCGGACATTATCCTCTTAGGTGAGATTCGTGACAAAGAAACCGTAGATATTGCTGTCAAAGCATCACTGACGGGCCACTTGGTATTGAGTACTTTCCACACCAACGATACGCCGAGTGCGATTAGCCGTTTGAGCTATATGGGCGTCGAACGTTATCTCTTAGCGTCGACGTTGAATCTTGTGCTAGCGCAACGTTTAGTCCGACGAATCTGTAAGCACTGTAAAGAACCAATCACGCTACCGGAAGCAACACTGAGTCGTTTAGGCCTCACCAAAGCTGACGTCGCGAATGCACAAGTCTCTCACGGTAAGGGCTGTAGCGCCTGTGGTGGAACCGGGTACAGTGGTCGCTTACCGATCTTTGAGTTTATGCCGATCGATGAAGACATGCGAACCCTTATTGTCAATGAAGCGACAGAAAGCGAGATGCGCGCCATGGCCAAAAAGAAGGGCTGGGGCGTATTGCTCGATAGTGGCATTCGTGCGGTCTTAGATGGTCTTACAACGGCAGAGGAAGCCATCTCGGTGGCGTATACGGCGCATTCGCAAGAGAGCGTTACAACGGATTGATTTCGGATCTATGCGATGTTTTGAAGGTGTGGGGAAGTCGTAGTTTTGTTGTGAATTGAGTAGGCCTTTACATCACTACTAAATCCGTCGTGCACAGCACGACCTACATAGTGATTCCTAACGTTCATTTTTATCCATTATAAATGGCTGGTGGCATGCCTTACGCGGAGCGTAAGCATAGGTCTTCATCGAATGAACGCCCTGGTCCAAAGAAGATTTGAGTGTGTTGGCGAGATCGCAATGAACCTTTTGCTTTGTGTCGTAGCATGCTTACCTTTCAGGTAAGACATGGCACCCTGCTATGTTTTGAAAGGGGGGGGGATTCAGTCGTAGTCGTAGGTCGTGCTGTGCACGACGATTTGTTACGCATCGAGTAGGCCCTTCCATCACCACCATATCCGTCCCTTCGGCTTCGCTCAGGGCAGGTTCCAA
>JAKSAU010000045.1 GCA_022361535.1 Desulfobacterales bacterium | reverse complement strand
CCTTTTTCATCCAGGCTGATTACCACAGACGGCATGGACATTATAATATCGTCGATCTGCTGAAGTGCGTTGCTTAAATCTTGTGTCCGCTCGTCTACTTTTACTTCCAGGTCCTTTTGAAATGAACGAATAGTCAAATGCGTTTTGACTCTTGCAAGGAGAATATCTTTTTGAACTGGTTTATTAAGGTAGTCCACCGCCCCTATTTTCAGGCCTTCTACAACTTTTTTTGAATCGGTGATATTGGATAAAAAGATCACGGGAAGCAAGGCAGTATCAGGGTCAGCTTTTATTTTCCGGCATGTTTCAAACCCATCCATACCCGGCATCACAATGTCAAGGAGAACAAGGTCTGGGGGCGTCAGGCGAATGATATCCAGCGCCTTTTGTCCTGAATTAGCAAAGGAAATACCATAACCGTCTTGTTTGAGTATCTCGGCAATAATTTTAATATTTTCCGGGGTATCATCAACAATCAGAATCTGACCGGCTGCACCATCCATTTAACCCCTCTTGTCTGCTTTCATTACCATATTTTCAAAGGCTTCCACTGTCTGACGGAGTTTTCTGCTGTCAAACGCTTGCACAGCAAGGTGAAGCTTGTTTCCCCAATCTACCAGAAAGGATTCTTTGTGCTCTATTCCATATTCTTTAAGTGCCATGCAAAAAGACTCTATCTCGCCCAGGTTCATCCGGTTCATTAAGTCCGGCAGTTTGCCCACCTGGTCTTCTAAAAACCAGGTGGTTGCTTTTGACAAAATGAGAGATTCGTCAAATGACTCTTTATCAATATCTACTACAGCAGTTTTGTTTGTTTGCTGGCTATGGGGAAGAAATATCAATAGTTTTTCGATAAGGTCTGCCCGGCTAAAGGGTTTTTGCAGATAGCCGTCGCAAATCCTGGAAATTTCCTGCTCATCACTTGCAAGAGCAGACGCAGTAACCGCGACCACAGGTATGGATGACAAAGCAGGATCTTTACAAAGAATCCCAATAAGTTCATACCCGTCCATCACCGGCATCTTCATATCCAAAAGCACCAGGTCAGGCCTGTGTTCCTTTATCTTCTCCAAAGCCTGTATGCCATTTTCCGCTTCAATCAGGTCAAACCCAAAAGGCTCTAAATGTGCGTTGATTAAGTCCCGATTAAATTCAATATCATCCACAACCAGGATCGTCTTTCTCTCAAACGTAAGGGTGGATAAATCTGAACTTAACCGGTCATAATTTTCAACCGTATCATCCGGTACAATTTCAACATCAGGAATCCGAACAGTGAATACAGCACCTTCATCTTCCCGGCTGTATAGATCAATGGTTCCGTTCAGCATAAACGTAAGTTTCCTGGTTATGGCAAGCCCAAGACCTGTACCTCCGAATTCGGCTGTTTTCTGCCCTTGTCGCTGCCGAAAAGACTTAAAGATTTCCCTGTGCTGATCTTTAGGAATACCAATTCCAGTGTCTGCCACAGTAAAAATGAGATTTACCGTATTCCGCTCCGGGTCTGAAGACCGCTCTACATCCAATCCTAACCGGATATGCCCTTCCCGGGTAAATTTGACTGCATTGCCCACAAGGTTGGTCAGAATCTGGCGAATCCGTATTTCATCCAATAGTAAAATCGGAATATCTTCTGCTGCATCAATCCGTAAAGCAAGTCCTTTTTCAGAAATACTCCTGCCAAAGACGGACTCCATTTCATAAAGCAGATCTTTAGGGCGAGATGGAGCATATTCTATTCTCAATTCACCGGCCTCTATTTTTGACAGGTCCAGAATATCATTAATCAGCCCCATTAATGTGGACCCGCTTCGATGAATGGTCTGGGCATAGGATCTGAGTTTGTCGTCGCTGAGCCGGTGGGTAAGAATCTCAGTAAACCCTAAAATCGCATTCATTGGCGTTCGGATCTCATGGCTCATGTTTGCGATAAATTCACTTTTTGCCAAATTGGCACTCTCTGCTTTGGACTTGGCTTTTTCTAAATCGCGGGTCCTTTCTGCAACAATTGTCTCCAGGTTATTCCTGTGGGCTTCCAAGGCAATATTCGATTCGGTCAGCTCCTTTGTTTTTCTGGCCACCTGCTGCTTTAGGGTCCATGACCAGATAAACACAATGATGGTCAAAGCCAGTAACGGCCCTGCGGTCAGTACGATGGAACGGATAATCCGGGCAACCACATCCTGTTCTGCTTCATATACCCCAAACCATTTTTCGTATATCCGGTCATACTCACCCGATGTTTTAATGACACTCAACCCTTCGTTAAGTTTTGCAAGCAGGCTTGAGTTGCCTTCGTTAACAGCCAGGCAGTATTTACGCTGGATGATTGGGGCCCCCACAGCCACAATATTTTTTATTTCTTTTTCTTTTAAAAGAATGAGTCCCTGCAGCCGTGACACCACTGCACAGTCCCCTATGCCTTGTGCGAGAAGGCTGAAGACCGTATCCATATCTGTTTTTAGAATCAAGTTCGTGGATATTGCATTCTCAACCACATAATCATGGCCCAGATCCCCTTTTTGCAAAATAATAGCTTTGTCTTTTGCATCCGAAATTGACTCGATGTTCGATCCGTCTCGAACAAAAACCGCATATGATGCAATAAAATGGGGAATTGAAAAATCCACCAGTTTATCCCGTTCACGGGTATTAAACATGCCCATGAGTGCATCAATCTTACCGGATTCCAATTCTGAACGAACCTGGCTCCAGGGACCAAGCCGGATAACTATATCCATACCCATTTCCCTGGCTATTGCCTGGGTAATATCTACGTTAAACCCTGAAGGCCGACTTCTTTCATCAAGATATTCATAGGGAGGATACTTATGATCACCTCTGAATATAAGGCTCTGGGCATTTAGTCCGGATGGAGGTGAAACCAGATACAAGAATACCAGCAATATCGCAAACTGCAATGCACCAGGTTTTAATCCTGCCATCGTCTATCCTTTTCGCCTTACAAACTTGTGATGGAATTTGCTGCAAAGGTATTCCACATATTACTACGCTGTAGCATTTTCAACAACCCTATAATCTATTGGCAATAGATTTAGCAAATTTTCATTAACGCTTAGCTTGCTTATCCCCCAAAATGGTATCAGGCGTATTTTCGTCAAAAAAGACGGCAGCTGTTTCCAGGACAGATAAGCCGGTAGCCTTGTGTCCCAAAAGGGGAACTGCCTTGTAATGTAAACAAGGAGACATTGAGTTTTCTATAAAACAGAACTTTATCAAACAGGCTTAAGAATCTTAACTGTGAGACTTTCAACCATATCTTTTGTCTTGTCTTTATACTCAACCATATGGGGTGCAGATAAATGAGCCTGAAGCGCTTCCATACTCTCCCATTTCTCAATAACCGTGATGGTTGATGGGGCTGTTTCCTGGATAGGAAGACCTGTTGGCAGATCCTGGGCAGGTTCATAACCAAGACACCCTTGTTCCTCAAGCACATTGGGCACATTGGCCTTGAAAATTTCTATAAAATCGTTGAGCGAATCTTCTTTAACTTTTATGGAGGCAAGAACATGTATCATAGGTTTTTCCTTTATTTTATCTGGGATCTTTTTTGCCACGTCTCCCGTGTTAACGCCCAGCGGTTCACTGTCTGATGATAATTAATCCACCCGGGCACGGTATCATAGGTTTTAACAAGTGAAAATCCCATTTTTTCCAAAGTTTTATTCGGGCCGGGATTTTGGGCATAGGGTTCACACAAGAGCACCTCTAAATTAAATTTCTCAAAATATTTTATGATACATTCACTGACAAACCATTGCCCAAGACCGGCTTTACGAAGTTCGGGTTCCCAGAGATGAAGGTGCATATATGCCTCTTGACCGAATATGATCTTATTAATATTTGAGTGGCCCACAGGTTCACCGTTAAACTCCCATAACAAGTAATAAAACTGACGTTTTTTCAAAGGCTGTCTTAAATCTTCACTGATCAGGCTGCTCCATGTCTCCCGGTCAGGAAGTTTGCCCCGTTCCACTCCCATGCCGTCGAGAAACTCAATATCAGCATTTAAAAAATAATCTATGACCCGGTATTGGTCTCCGGATTTCATTTCTCTGATATGCCTGGTTGTCATTCTAAAGTGCTCCTGGTTCAAAATATTTATTAGGCAGCAGTCTAACACAGCTGGTTGGATATTAAAAAAACATTGCAAAAGATACAGGGCAGTTGTAAAGATTTTCTGCCGGGCGGGATAGTTTTCACCCCGGTAAAGCTGAGAATAAATTATGCGATACAGAAAATGACTCCCAAAACCACTCCAATTAGATCTTCAGAAGAGCACCCCGACCCTTTAAGCTATGCAGGCCAAGGACTTAAAATTGATCTTAACCTCATGGGCTCCAGAGAATACACAAAAATCTCCTATCCTATTAAATACGGGATTCACTCAAGGCTTGAAACTTCCGAGTTTATCGTGGAGTTTGATCTAAACCATGAGATCCGCCATATAAGGGGAAAGACAAACGCATGGCACCACCCCCAGGAGTGGTTAAAGCGAACAAAGGGCAATGACTGGGTCTACTATTCTACCGGGGGATATGCAGGCGTGTTTGAATCCATTGGCGAATATTACCTGCCCAACCTCATGTACACCACCAATTCTTTGTTGGGAGGCAAACCCTTTAATGAGCCCGAGGTAGACAGGCTTTCCCGCGGCTGGCATCAGACCTTATCAGGTCTTAACATAGATTCATCAGCCATGCCCGAGCCAATAGCCCAATGGACGGACCGTATTCTTTCTAAAACACCTGCTGATCTTTGTAACCGGGCAGAGAGGCTGTTCGCAATCCCCGGAGGAAGGGTTACAGTGCTGCCCCCGGATGCAAGGCACTCTGATTATGACGTCATCCCGTTAACCATTGCAGATGGCTGTCTTTATAAATGCAGGTTTTGCAAAGTAAAAAACAAGAAAGCCTTTACCCCGAGAAGCCGGGACGATATTGACAGGCAGCTCATTGAATTAAAAGCAATGTATGATAAAGACCTGGTGAACTACAATGCCGTGTTTTTAGGTGAACACGATGCCTTGAACGCACCAACGGAACTGATCCTTTATGCTGCCAGGGCGGCATACGACACCCTTGAATTTGATACAAGCATCATGACAAAGCCCATGCTTTATATGTTCGGCTCTGTGGATGCCTTGCTCAACGCTGATGACACCCTTTTCAAGGAGCTTGACGCCTTACACTTTCACACCTGCATCAATATCGGACTGGAATCAGCAGACCAAACCACCCTTGACCGCATTGGCAAGCCGGTCACATCTAAAAAAGTGATCCAGGCTTTTGACAGGATGCAAGAAATCAACCGGAATTATTCCAAAGTTGAATTGACCTGTAATTTTATCATGGATGAAGGGCTCCCCCAGGGGCACAACACAGCCATGATGGATTTGGTCAGGGAAAAACTAAAATTTACACAACCCAAAGGAACGGTCTATCTTTCGCCGCTTCGCTTCGGCCGCCCCTCCAGGGAAGTGCTTTTTGATTTCTATTACCTTAAAGCGAAAAGCAGGCTTCCCATGTTTCTTTATATTATACAACGGTTGTAAAAGATCTTTATCTTTTATACCTGCCGTTCTTTTAAACACCTATCAAACATAGCTTTTGCATCAGGTGAAAATGAGTGAAACTCGGCCAGGTGATCACAATTGGGATGCGCTTTACAGGCAGTGCAGTTTTCCACGCCTTTTTCCATACCGCATGCCCGGACCTTGCAGGTGCTGCAATACCCAATCAAAACGCCTGATTTACTCAGGCACCCGTCACAATTGATTTCTTCGGGTTTGAATACCAGCCCGTATTTTTTTTCCATCATGTCAGCGGTTTTTTTCCTGGCTTCGTCATCATTGGCTTGGGTGGCTAAAAACGTTGGACAGTCCGTGCAGGATAGTCCGCAAAATGCAATCATTTTCTCCATTTCTTTCTCCTGTGTGTCAGTTCAAAGTGTTATTCAGGCCTAAAGTTCCTGTGTCCAGCATTTCCCGTATCCGACCAACAATCGTACCTGGAACTAAATACTCAGGGTGACTGCGCATCAGTGCAACCTGTCTGGACAGCACATCCATTTCTTTAAGCCTTTTTGCTGCTTTTTTCTTTGTCATTCGACTGTCAGACCGGTCTAAGTGCTCCAACTCTGACGGATCCATCAAATCCGCGTTAACAGCACTTACCGCCTGGACATGGCAATTGCATGGATTCTTTTGATCAAACAGATCACAATTATGCACAAGAAAATCCTGAATACGTTTCCGGGCTCTTGATACACGCTTTCTGAAATTGGCAGGGGTGATGTCCAGGATGGCTGCTCCTTCAGGACCTGTGACATCCATTGTCGCAGAAAGGATATAGGCAATACGGTGGTGGCGATCCAGGCATTGAAACAAACCTTGAACACAAACAATCCTCATTTCCTGTACCATTAAATCCTGTTCCGCATTGGACCAGTTTGCTGATGACGGATCTGGCGTGTTCCGTACAATCATGTCCTCACATGCACTAAACGTAAATCTATGGAGTCCCAGCGCCTTTTTACGGTTCAACAAATGGTTGGAGGCGATCTTCATTGCCCAAGTGGAAAAGGCACTTTTCTTTTTAAAAGTTCCAAGCCGGGTGACAATCTTAATTAAAATCTCCTGGGTGGCATCCTCAGCATCGCAATGGTGATAGAGCATTTTGATTGCCAGCCCATAAATCCGTTGCTCGATACCCTTTACGATTTCCTCCACCGCTTGTGCATTTCCCGAAACAGCCAGATCAATCTTTACGTTGATATCAGTTTGCATTTTTACCTTGTCCTGAATCTAATAGTCATCCGAGTTTAAAACTGTCATGTAACGCCTTCATCCAGATTCACCATTATGCAGGTTTAACGAACAATTGCCTTTTATTAGTATAGACAGATGAAAGACAGATGTGTGACACACAAAAAAATAATTATATGACTTAAACACAACATTCAATAGATTCGTCACCCGATTCAAGGCAGACACACGAAAATCCGTATTGAGGATCTGCCGTCCCGGGAAAAGGATATCAGACACTTTTTTGTAACAAACTTATGAGCGAAGCCTAGCAACATCATACCTGAATCAAAGCTTGAAAGAACTACTCTAAAAAGCGGCAGTCCTTTTCGAGACGACAGAGCCGATGTTTGGAGAGTTCAAGGCATAAACAGATACCGGCTCGTTTATCCCGGAAACGGCTGCCGTATTTTCCTGAAAATACGCCTGATGCCTTTTTCCGGGACAAGCGAGCCTAAGTGCCAATGTTAGCTTATTTGCCCTGCTCATATTTATTCGTGTTATAGACAATTCAAACGGAAGCCTGTAAATATTTGTAATGAAATTTTTTTATCTAATATTCCTCATTTTAATTGCCACACTGTTTTCTCCGGCATGGGCTCATGAAGAAAACATATTTAAAGCCAAAGATATCCACATGGCTGAACTGGTGGAAAAAGTAAAACGATCCACCATGGCTATCGGCACTTATTATTTCAATGACAAGCCAGCCACCCGGTTCAGCGGTACCGGATTTGTCATTGGGGACGGAACCAGAATCGTAACCAATCACCATGTTATCAAAGCCGTGAAAGATAAGGACCGCTTATTCCATCTTCGCGTTTTTCATAAAGATCTGCCGGATAAAGGGATCAAAGCCAGGCTCGCTGCAGAAGATCCGTTTCATGATCTTGCCATCGTGGTTGTAGACCGCAAATTGCCAGCCCTGCCCCTGGCAAAAACGGGTTCGCTAAAAGAAGGTCATCACATCGCGTTTACAGGATATCCCATAGGATTTGTCCTTGGGTTGAACCCCACCACCCACACAGGGATTGTTTCAGCCATTGCACCGATTATCCTGCCAAGCCCCCATGGCAGTCTGATTAAAGGAGAGTTGATAAAGCATTTAAAAGACACCTGGGATATTATCCAGCTTGACGCCGTGGCCTTTCCAGGTAACAGTGGCAGCCCGGTATACAGAATCGCCACAGGTGATGTGGTAGGTGTAATCAACAAGGTATTTATAAAAGGGAAAAAAGAACATGTCCTGAAGGATCCGACTGGTTTGACCTATGCCATACCTGTAGAGTTTGTCCATCTGCTCAACTCTTCCATAAAAGACTGAATGCCGTCTTCAGTCTAAAACCCGATTTTCCAAAATTTTTAGTGTCAGTTGATACTGATATGCTGAAACCAGGGAAAAACGAGTATTTCCTAAAAAGATGCCCTCCTTGGCATCTGCTTTTGGAATGGCTTGCGGGTAAGGTGACTGGGGGTCCAAATCAAGAAGGAACAAGTCAATATGGATCAATCCATTTTGAATGCCTTTGTAAGTTAACTTGCAACGATTAATAGTCAGGCTTTTGTCTTTCACCAAATATACTTTTTCACCAAGCACGTTGGATTTTCTTGTATAATTAACATTCGCTTTTCGATCCCTTACACCCCGGAACACAGCGCTGGATTCCGGATCTGAAAAATAGACACCTGCGGCAAGAGGTAAGAAAATCATTACGAAAATAAGAAAAACGGTGATGGATCTGCTTGTCCTGGTTAAAGGCATCATATGGGCCTCCTTGCAGGTTACGGTTTCTTCTATAACATACCTGTTTCGAACAGAATAATGAGTAATTTTAACTCGTTATTGAAGACTTATCTTTTAAACATCACGATGGGTTATTATATCCATTACTTTATTACTTTTTCAAGCACTCATGAAGACAAACAAAACAAAAAAATAGTTTTGAGATATAGGGATTCTAAAAAATATATTCCTTTATAATGCGGTTAGATTAATTATCGGCAGTATCCTAAAAAGAAGGTATTGCGTGTTTGAGCACTTAGGCTCGTTAGTTCTAAGAAGACGGCATCAGGCGGATTTTTGAAAAAAATTCGGCAGCCGCTTCTTAGAACTAACGAGCCGTCTTTTGCTATATGGGATACCCTTGTTCACCAAGGCCAATCGGAAATTTATTTTGAAAATTCTTATAATCCGTTTGCTTAATGCAGTACCTGTACTCAGAAATATCTGACACGCTTTTTTTAGTCTGGCCTATACTTTAGAAATCTGGTGACTACCAAGTGTAGTTTGGACTTGCCTTGAAATTACGGGACTGCTACCCTGCAGGACAGTATACTAAACATCAAAATCATATGATGGTCCATGGAAGGACCGATAATGGTGATGGAGTCACCTAAAAATAAACCTATCAAAGCAAGAAGAGGTGAGAACGGCTCTTAAGCCGTATCGAATCGGGCTGGGCCCTTTCTATATTCAAAGAAATACTTCGTAACAGGACGTTACACATCATGAAATGATCTAAATCCACTGTCCGCTGAGTATGCTGGACATGGAAAGAGGCGGTCATGAATAAATACTTCGAAGAAAGATTCCATTTTCAGGAAAATCTCATAAGTAAACTTGCCCGGTTCACGGACGCCGGTGAAATGATAGAAACCGCCAGGGATGAACTTCGTTCGGCTTTGGATGATGCTGTTGAAGTCTGCATCCTTCTTTTGGACCCCGAGGCAGAGCGATACACCCGTCCCATTCAATGCTTTCTTCATGAAGGACCGTTTAAGTGCCAGGCCTGCAAACCGGACAGGCCTGCTGTGCGCAAAGCCGTAAACCGCAAAAAAGGCGTAATCATAACTAAAAGTCCTCCTATTGTCCGACCCGGAAACGAGACGGTCATGGTTGGACCTGAATATGCCGTGCCCATGCTCATTGAAAATGAAGTGCTGGGGATCATCAGTGTGGTAACCAGACCGGACACCATTTATAAGAGACGTGATTTTTTTTTGATACGGGATGTGGCAAGGATATTAAGCGGTATTGTCCTGAACGCAAGGAAACAATGGCAGATGACTTTGGAAAAAATTGGTATCAGCAAAGCCCTGGCCAATCTTTCCCCATTTGTTCCCACTGCTGTGAGGGATATTGCCGGAAAAGATCCTGAAATGCTTACAATGGAAAAAAAGAGAAAACCTGTCACGATATTGTTTCTTGATCTTGAAGGCTATACACGGCTGAGCAGTGAATTGACGGAAACAGAGGTGAACGATATCATAGAACGCATGTTTTCAAGCTTTGTTGACCCCATTCACCGGTCACAGGGTACCATCAATGAAACAGCAGGAGATGGCCTGATGATCATATTTGAAAAACATGATCCGAAAACCAATGCTACAAATGCGGTTAAAGCCGCTTTTGAGATTGCCGACAGGGCTCGTTCCCTCAACAGCTTTATAGATAACACAGACCTCATTCATGTAAATATTGGAATCAACTCAGGGACTGCGCTAGTGGGGATGAGCAAGTTCTCCGGAGCCTTAAACACCCGCATGACATACACGGCAAGTGGGTCTGTTACAAACGTTGCCGCCCGTCTTTCCGACTGCGCAAGAGGAGGAGATATCCTGGTGGGCGCTGGAACGCGGGACCTGGTCAAAGATATCTGGCCGGTATTTGATGCAGGAAAGATTAGCTTAAAAGGCATGGATGGCCCAATACAGGCCTATTCACTATTCAAAAAACAGGAGAACAAAATTGAGTCATAAAATCGCTTGTTGCTGCTTGTCACACAATCTACCAATTTAAACAGGATTTTTAAGATATATGAAAATAGAACAGTTAACAGAAAAGTATATTGATCAATTGGTGTATGTGGTTGATGAGTATAGAAAATTTTGCGGATTCGCTCCATCACAAAAAAATACAAAAGAGTTTTTCCTCAATTTGCTTAGAACAAACCAATCCATCACCTTTATTGCTGTCAGCAATGAAAATGAGGTTATGGGGTTTATCAATCTTTATCCATCCTATTCAACCCTGGCATTAAAGAGAATTTTAATCCTGAATGACTTAGGTGTGTCCAACCATTTCAGACGATTAGGTGTGGCTCAGGCATTGATAAAACACGTTTTGGAATACGCCAGATCATCAGGAGCGATTCGGGTTGAGTTAAAAACAGAGAAAACAAATAAAAATGCTCAGCAACTATATGCAGATATAGGTTTTCAGATTGATGATGAAAACATTTATTACCGGGTACCTGTGGGGTAATTTACGTCAATTACCCTATGAACAGTGTTTGACTTTCGTTCTCAGGTGCATAACATGATGGAAATCATTTGACCCTTTTGACGGAGATGTCTGATGAACTCAAAAAAAATCTTTTCAATTCTTGTAGCAATAGCATGTCTGGTATGGGCCAATACAGGCCAGGCCTTTACCCCGGAAGGCGAACTCCGGGTCCAGATTCCTGATCGTGATGGGAAAATTACGTTTCAGCCCATAGATGAGACCAAGGTCCTGATTTCAGCTCTGGACAATGAGGACAATCCCATCCAGAACCTCACTGCTCAGGATTTCCAGTTGATCAAGGGGAACATCCCGGCCAACATTATCTCAGCGGAAGTTCTTAAAACCCGGTTGGATGTGCCTATCAGTTATGTGCTTATGGTTGACAATTCTTTTTCCATGAAGGAGCGGAAAGCCATCCAGCCGCTTTTAGCTGCCCTGGATGAGTTTTTAAAAATCGTCCGGCCCATCGATGAGGTCGATGTCGTGGTATTTGACCGGAAGGGCGATTTTCAAGTGGACGGCCATCACCTTCGCCTGGCCACCCTGAAATCCAAAAATATCCCGGAACTCAAAGCGTTCCTTGAAAAAAGCTTTACGGAAGGCTTATGCGGTGAAACCTATCTATATGAAGGTATCCTTGCAGGGCTCCATCTGGTGTCGAGCAAGCCAGAAAAGGCCAATAAATTCCTCGTAGTATTCTCCGACGGCGAAGACCTGAACAGTAATATCAAAAAAGAGATTATCGCTCCCAAACCCGGGGAAATCAAAAATTTCAAGGCTTTTGCCATTGATTTTATGCCGGGCAATGAGAAGGATGAATTTTTGAGCGGCTTTTCCGAGGACTTGGGCGGGAAAACTTGGAAAGCCAACTCTGCGGATAATCTGCTCCCAATTTTCAAAGATATCTCAACTACACTGCTTCATCAGTATGTGGTGGAATACAATTTCATTAAACCATCTCAAATCTCCCTGGTGGTCAGCCCCATAGCTCTCAACATTGATGCACTGACTATCATCGACAGTTCTCCTTTGCTCAATTACGTCTTCTTTGACAGCGGCCAGAGCAGCATTCCGGACCGGTATAAACTGCTTAAAACCCAGGCTGAGACCGCTGCATTCGATGAAAAGATGCTCAAGAACACCATGACAAAGTATTATAATGTGCTCAACATTATCGGAAAACGTCTGATCGAAAACCCCAAGGCCGCCATAGAACTGGTGGGGTGCATCAGTAACAAGGGGACGGAAAAGAATAATCTTACCCTGTCTCAAGCCCGGGCTGAGAGTGTCAAATCCTATCTTCAATATCTCTGGAACATTGATCCGGACAGGATAACGGTCACGGCACGAAAGCTGCCTGAAAAGCCCAGCACCGGCAAAGTAGAACAGGCCCGTGTGGAAAACCAACGGGTGGAAATCCATTCGGACTCATTTGATATTCTTGATTCAATCAAGAGTACGTATACCTTTGAGATGGCAGATTCCAACGAACTCACTGTCCAGCCCAACATTGAGACCGGATATGATCTTGCAACCTGGAAAATTGAAATCAAAAGCGGTCAGGAGGTCCTGAATCTCAAAGAAGGCCAAAGCAATATTATTCAGGGCTATACTTTTGACCTTGCCGGATTTGGGCTCGATAAAATAAGTGCCTACGATCAAATGACCATTACCGCCTCACTAACCGACATCACGGGGCAGTCCTTTGAAAGTATGCCCATTACTATTCCGGTTTCCTATACCAAGCGGGTCAAAGCCAAGGCCCAGAAAACCGAACAAAAAGTAATGGAAAAATATGCCCTGATATTGTTCGATTACGACAGCGCGGAAATCAAGGAAAGAAACCAAATTGTTTTGGATCGGGTGGTGAGAAGACTTCTGGAACTGCCCGACGCCAAGGTGACTATCCTGGGACAGACCGACAGTATCGGGAAGGAAGCCTATAATGTGGACCTATCGCAGCGCAGGGCCCAGTCTGTTTATCAAGCTGTTATGGAAAACGAGATAACGAATCCGGAACGCATCGAATTCAAGGGAAACGGACCCAATGATCCACCCTTTGATAATGCCATGCCAGAAGGTCGATCCTTCAACCGAACTGTGATCATCACCCTTGAGTATCAGACTGAGGAATAAGGACAAACAAGATGAAAAAGCTCCTTCTTTATTGAAGAAAGAAGGAGCTTCCCTAAAAAGACGTTAGGTGTTCAATTATAGAATAATACTTAACCGTTATAATCCCACATTCTGTCTATGGCTATTCGATACTATCCTGGTAATCCCTCTTAACAATAGCGTTACTATTGTTAAGAGGGATTACCAAACCTTTTTATATCAAGTCGGAATCATTTTTATGACCGGACCACTTAGGTAGATCATCTTGAGCCTCTATGACTCTTGCTCCATAAAAAATATGACAGGTTGGTTTGAATGCTTCCGGAACCTTAGCAGGATATCCAAAATTAAACAGCTCTGGAAAAGCAAGCCACATTCTGCGCCCCTCATCAGCTATTGGGGTACCACATCTGCCGCAACTGATTTTACAGGGTAAAATTCGGTCACGCTTGTTCTGCTCAGAGTTGTAGAAAACCAGGAAATCAAAGCCAGCGGCTAATCTTACATGCTGTTTATGAAAAATAGCAGCCCACTGCATGGGCGCACCGTGTAGTTTCTGGCAAGCCTGGCAGTGGCATATTTTTGCATCTACGGGGTCGGTGTTAACCTCGTATTGAACAGCTCCACAAAAACAGGCAGCCTTATACTTGGCGACAAATTCGAAATTTTCCACAGACGCATATTCAGGTCCTAATGATTTTTCCATTAATGTATTTTCCATGTAATAGTGTTTGTCCATTTAAAATATTAGAGCTTTTCAAGGAAATATGCAAAGGTCAAACAAGGGATAGGTATTAGACAGATTTCAAAATTAAAGTGATGAGATTTTTTTAAAATGGCTCAGGAAATACCTGCAGAGCTGAAACGTCTATTTGATAAGTAATTGGTGAAAGAAAAGATGCATTAAAAGCATATATAAAAATCTCCAATTATAAAGCCCCGACCTTTGACATTGAAAGATCAGGGCTTTTTAAAATATTACCTTTGGAAGAGCAGGGGATACATCACTAACATCGGAGCCTGGACCCGGGCGGTTCCCGGCAGGCCCAGGTACTGTTGTGCGGGCTGGTGGTTCAGGTATTCCCGGGTCTAAAGCCCAGGTTGTCCTTTAGCTGAAAGACTTGAAGACCAAGCCCCAGGCATTGTTTCCCACTGATACAAGCTCCCGCATCTTCCAAGTCTACATAGGTATTTAGTTTACGGTTACCCTGCCTTAGTTGAATCAGCCAGGCCTTGTTGTCAGAGTCATAACAGGTTTTTATTTTATTACCGCATTTCCCTACATCAGGGGAAATGGATCTGATAGTTTCACAAAGTTGATCTGGTGAATACATGGTCACCTCCCTGGTTGAACGGTTACGGCTAACATGCCGATTATTAAATGTAAAATAATGCAGTTTTAAATAAAAGCAAATCACACAAGTCCAGAATGATTGTATGTGTGTTTCAGATAAAACTAACTTCATTTTAGGGGTCCGTATGCTTTAGGAAATACATTCTGAATTTCGGAATGAGTTACTACGGAAAAAGCATGGGTTTAAGCTGTTAAAATCGTCTATATTAAAATTTTTTATCAGAAATCGATGGCCTCATAGTATGCCTATCATTAACCGCTTTTGATGAAAATCGTCAACCCACAATATGTTGTGTGCAGACTTACATCTGAAAAACAGAGCTTTTATACCATTAGTAAACGTTTCTAAATTGCTAATTTAGCACAAGGATATCGTCCGATATGTACAATTATTCTGTTCATTAATTGTTATACAGGAAAGTTTTACCCTATCCGATTTTGTGGGGAGGTAAATGTATAAAGATTGAACTTTGCAAATATTAATCTAATTTATGGTTACCCTTTGGTACTTTTGAGCTTTGTTATTGGATTCATGACTGGTCTTGTTCTTCTTCCACTATATTTTTAAAACCTAACCTGTCGACAAGATTCGATAAAAAGGTTTTCTTGGTTTAGTATTGCTGTTTGTTTTTTGGAACTGTATGGCTCTTGGTTATGTTATGCTGGACGAAATGAATATAAACTCAATGAGTTATGCTCCTCATTCATGCACGCAAAAATGATATATTCCAATTGAAGTCATGGATAAATCAAAAACAAAAAAGTGCGTAGTTATGTTGTTACGAAATGTCGTTGAAGAAAACGTGATCCCCTATACGGGCGCATGGGGTGTGTCCTATAGACCAGTCTGCACTGATAGTATGGTGGTGGTAATGATCGGCGCCAGAAGTAATGTCCGGAAGCTGGTCGCGAATAGCACGACGGGCAACGTCCAGAGCCATTGTGAATGCCGCGTTTCGACTATCGACGCTTTCGAGTTTCGTACGATTGGGGTCTCTTTCGTTCCAGCATGAAAACTGCTTGTGCTGTCGGCACACTCTGCCAACGGTGGCTTGGAAACGCGCCGGTCTTTTTAGGCGATTAAGCACCACGTTAGCCACCGCTTGCATGCCGATTTCCCCGTCGCCTCTTGCTTCACCCCAAAGCGTGCGGGCCAGCGTGTCCATATCGTCCACGGGATGGTCAACCGGAACAACGATACCGGTTACCCGGGCGCTTGTATCAGAGGCCTGCCCAAAAAATTCAGTATCACCTGATTTGAAAAAGCGTTCGCGTTCCCCCTCAGTGACATTTTCACGTGTTAACGGCGTAACGCCGAGTTGATCCATGACGTTGCCTATCTTGCAGTATATACTGTGTTGCCCTTCCTCGCCGCCGATGATCAGTCCCAGAATCTTGCGGGTTCGTTTGTTGAGAACAAGTGCACCACTGTCTCCCGGACGTGAGATGGGATCGCATAGTACACAGTCGAAAAAACCGACCCTGTTCCATCCAGCCTTGATGGCGCTGTAATCCAGGGTTCCCCGCCAAGTGGTATCTAATATGGTGCCGGAACGGATATTGCTCATTGCCCCGAAGGCGGTAACCTCAGTTGAATTTTCGAACGCCGTATGGGTGATGCCCGCCGGCAAGACGAGGCGAGAACCCGGCAGCCGGGCGCCCACACGATCACTCTCTATTCTCCCCAGTGCCACATCAACGTTGTTATTGGGGATTCCAGAGCTGTCCAAAAGTGGCGCGCGCTCGAACGATCCGATCCGGTCACCGTTCATACCAGAGGTCTTGTCATAGATAAATATTCCCTTCTCTCCGGCTGGAGCGGTGTCGTGAAATCCGAAGATGTGAGCGTTGCCCAGCATAAAGTATCCCTCATCGGATTTCACGATGCCGGCAAGGCTGCCCACTGCGCCTGTCGCCCCCCTTAGTGCTGTACCGATGCGTGGGATGCCCTGTGCGCGGGGACGGCCGATGGGTTCGACATCCATGGGCAAAGGTCGATCAAAACCCGGAACGTAGATGAGACTGGGCACCGGGTTTGAGAGACGGGCGGCGGGCAGTTTGTGCTCCACGTATACCTTGATTGTCCAGTCAGAGAGCCGCTCACCGTTTGTGGTGCGTGTACCGAGTCCGAACCCAACGATGTTCGGATTTTTCCGCCAGATGCGGCTGCCTTCGAATATCTCTTGTATTATCCGTCGTTGCTCCCCCCTGGCCTTTCCCGCGCCGAAGGTGAGCATGTCCAGTGCTGATCTCAGCCGCTTTTTAACTCTTGTGGTTTTTCGACTATCCATATTCTCCCTCCTCAAGTTCTGCGGGCTAAAGCACGGATCTAAGAACCTTATTGCCGCCTACATTTAATCTGCGGATTGGTTGTTTCAATCGTCCCTAATGGTTATAGCCTTACAGCGTCTCTGCTGCTTTTGTGATCTTTTCATGGAGGATCTTGTCGAGCTGCTGCGCTAATGGAACTTCCATTTCCGGGATGAGTTCCCCGGCTTTATTTTTGCGCTGCCATCCCTTCGCCTCTTTAAATCCGGAATCAAGCGTTGCACGGTATTCGGCGATGGCTTGACGGGTATTTTCATCGAATTCGTATGCGTCAAGCTCCACCTGTGTAAAATGGCCCGGTGGTTTGGCCAGCACTTTTACCAGGTTGCCCTTCAGCTCTTTGAGCGTATTTTTATCGATGAGAGTCGAGAACTCGTAGGGGTGTTCGGCTCCATTGGCAATACCGTCTTTGAATTTTCCCGTTAACGTGCTCCAGACGGCCTGAGTGATTTTACCGTCAATGGGGTTTAGGTTATGTTCCTTCTGGAACCTGCAGATCCCTGCCCGGGTAACAGGCCCCATGGTGCCGTCAATGACTTTGATGGGGTCTGCTATAATTTGTCCCTCACCGTCCATGAGTTTTTTCTCGGCGAGAAGAATGCCCTGCAGCCGCTTAACATCGGTTTCGGAGCGGCCATCGCGGTTTTGCTTGCTTTCGTCCACATCGCACGGACATTTATCCGGGCATGATGAGACGTCCAGGGCAGGTTCTTTTGGGGTTTTGACCTTAACGACCATGTCTGCGCTAAGGTCCCTGCTGTCGGTTATTGCGATACGGGTCTCACCTGAAGCAAGGGCCTTGAAGTAGACGATGGACGTGTTTTGCCGCCGTTGCTGCACTTTCTCTATCTTTATTTTCGAGTCGTCTAAAGGCAAGGCTTTGTGCGGGGCAAGTCCGCCAATGACCTTAAATTCATAGACTTTTGATTCTTTGTCGAGGGTGAGGGCAAGGCTGCCCGGCACAAAGCGGAGACTCCGGTGGGGAAGGGTCAGGGTACAGCTCCCCATGAAATTTTCCGGTACGGTTAAGTATTTCTCAAAGCCGATTCTGGTCAGCCGCCGCAAGTGAGAGCGGGTTGCTTCCATATGCTTCGCGGTTGTTATAAGCGCATCTATCTCCTCCCGCGTAGCAGCGGTTTCTTCCGGGCTCATTTTTATAAGGGCTTCGTTGAGTTTCTCCAGTGCATGTTCAAGGGAGGTTGGCTGATCAAGATTGAGGTCTTTGGCCGTTTCAGGGAGATCGCCCTGTGCGGCACCTGACGATGGCTGAGTTTCATCTTCACTGACCGGCAGGCCTCCCTGTGGGAGACCGGAAATAGCGCTCATCCCTTGCTGCAAGGAGCCGCGGATGTTATTGGTGAACGTGGCGATATCCGGCTCAAGCTTTAACAATTCTAAATTAATTTGGCGCTGGATGTCCAGGGTCTGATTGACCATGGCCCGGGCGTTCCGCTCTATGGATCTCATCGGGCCGGTATAGGGAGCCATCTCATTGCTGGTGCTATCCAGTTCGATGTTGGCGTGGGTTTCAACGGCTTTCAAATAAAATCTGATTTCATCCCGGAGCCT
Organism: Desulfobacterales bacterium; assembly: GCA_022361535.1. The sequence goes on along the minus strand of JAKSAU010000045.1, from coordinate 1,239 downwards.
TTTTTTTTCTGTGACCTCTGTGCTTTTACCCTCATTCTCCGCTTGGGCAATGGAAGCACTGAGCGCTGCCCGGTGAAGTTTTACAGCCGATCCGAGACGGTCAATGCCGCTGATTAGAAGGGTTTGGGACTGCTGGCCGCGGAAATAGTATTGGGCAGATGTCTCGACCTCTGTAGTGGTGAGGCCGGTGTTGTCGGCGGCTTCGTAGAGACAGGCAGTGGCCTGCATGCCTATGTCCAGAATCTTGCGGCGCTCACTCCATGCGACGCTGTTTCCGGCGGCAAACATCGTTCCGCCCACCAGCCCGGCGCCCTTGATCAGATCAAGGTGTGAGTCGAATAGCAGGCCGCCTGTGGCGACAACCGCAGAGGCTAAAATTGTCCCCTTAATGATTTCCTGATCGCTTACATCTCGCCGAATCACCGCGCCGTAATATTCATGAAGCAACTGGGAGAACTCGCGGGCTTCGCCCATGGTCACCCCCTTCACTGCAATAGGCCGTTGCTCCTGATTCCGGGCCTCTTCAACGGTTTGCGGTGGTGCACCCGGGCGTTTGTCGAAGACGTTGATCAGCCGATTGCCAGTACATCCCGTGCAAAACAGTGCAAGCGCTATGGCGGCTATACTGGTGGATAGTTTCATGCGACCTCCTAAAATTTTTGTTTTCTAATCCCTGCAACCGAAAATGGCAGTCTTGGACGGTTTTTCTTTTGATAAAAACAGATAATATGAATATGCCATTATTTCACGGCTTCAATTGTAGGGTGAGAACTGGCTATTATCTTTATTAATAAAATGAAAAAAGAAGCATTATTTACTGATTATAGTAGATAAAACAAGAAAAGTCGTTTTGTCAACTTTAAATTACCGCTTTTTTTGGAAGGGGTAGATCACTTCTAGAATAAAAAGCTAACACATATATTATTCCAAACTAAAAATTATGTGTTGACCATGAAAATGAATCTGTCAGTAAAATGTATGGAGGAAATGGGAACCCCACATTCTGTCTATAAATGGCCGCTTTCTCAGAAATTCCACGACTACAATATCTGGTAGGTGAGTGCTCTGAAATAATGCCGGTAAAAACGAGATTTGTTTAGCCAATAACGAAAATAGAGGGGCAGCTATCCTTGCCTCCTGAGGAGGCAAGGCAAACTAAACCCCTTATAGGTGTAAATCAAAGCCTGGCCCTCTGGGCCAGGAAATTTACTTTTTAAGCCGCACAGATCCCGTATTTTG
>JAKSAU010000696.1 GCA_022361535.1 Desulfobacterales bacterium | reverse complement strand
CGATCGGTTCGAGTTCGCCGACGGCCGCGTTCTGACCCGGGCCGAGTTCGAGGAGTTCATGCTGCCCGGCGACATCCTTCACGGCACCGACGGCCCGGATACGCTGCTGGGCACCTCCGGCAACGAAATCCTGATCGGCGGGCTTGGCGCAGACACCCTCAAGGGCGGCGAGGGTGACGATATCTACATCTGGAACCCGGGCGACGGCAATGACGTGCTGAACGAATTCCAGGTGGGCAGCTTCGACATTTTGAAGTTCGGCCCTGGGATAGCGCCCGCGGACCTCCAGTTGTCGCGTGACAACGGCCTCGGCCAGCACCTGTTTATCGACATCGTCCCGACCGGCGAGCGCCTGGAGATCGAATGGGCGTTCGACTATGACGGCGGCGCCGCGGTGCCCAACGTCACCATCAACGAGATTCACTTCGACGACGGCACCATCTGGGACCACGACTATCTGGAAGCCTTCTTCCTCGCCGGCACCCCCGGCGACGACGATATCCTAGGCTTCCGGAACAGACCGGACGTGATGGACGGCGGCGCCGGCAACGACATTCTCAGGGGCCAAACTCACCATGACACGTACATTTTTGGCCTTGGCTACGGCATCGACTATGTGATCGACAGATTCGACATCACCGAACTCGGTATCGGGCCCGGCGACCGGATTTCTTTCAAGGCAAACATCCTGCCGGCCGACATCGAGATTAGCCGGGTCTATCACGCGCAACACCCGACCGATGCTTCCTGGGAGCACGCCGTCGATACCGAATTCGCCATCGCCGGCACGAGCGACAAGATTGTCGTCCGGGGCCACGAATTCTATGCGGACCCCGACTCGTTTACTGGCGTGCAGTACTCCGAGACCGGGCTCTTCCTCTCGTTCGGCACGCTGAAATCGATCTATTTCAACCAAAACATCACCAGTGGCGACGATCACATCATCGGCTTCCAAGCCGCCGAAACGATCAACGCCGGACTGGGCAACGACTACATCGACGGCGGCCGGGGCGACGATACGCTGTACGGCGGCGACGGCAACGATACCTTCGCCGACAGCGTCCCGTTCGGCGACAACGATACGTTTCATGGCGAGGGTGGCGACGATACCTTCATCGACGACCACGACGGTAACGACATCTACTACGGCGGTGCCGGCAACGACACCTACGACACCACCCTGCTGCAGTCCGGCTCCAGCACCTACAACCGCGTGAACTGGGGAACCGACGAGTTCCACGGCGGCGATGGCACCGACGTAGCCCTGATCTCGG
>JAKSAU010000649.1 GCA_022361535.1 Desulfobacterales bacterium | reverse complement strand
CGGGTCTGTTGTAGACCAATCGCAGCGTTCCATAGGTCTTCCTTTCGGATGCAGGTCTGCAGGGCATGATTGACATTTTCAGCAGGATATCCCAGGTTGAGATTTCCTGCCATGAATTTACCGGTCGCCTGATTCTCATCTTCCTTTATGGTACAAGGACGACCGCATATGGGAATCTATACAATAATCTTAGGTGATATGCCACCATAAAAGGTTATGGCTGTATCTAAATGATAAGGGCAGATAGGTTTCCTCAAAAGCGCAAGATGATTTCTTATCCAGGTACCGGCTCGTTTATCCCGGAGACGGCTGCCACATTTTTTCCAAAAATGCGTCTGATGCCGTTTTCCGGGACAAACGAGCCTAAGTGCAAATGTTATATGCCATTTATCTATTAGGGGGAGTTTTATTCAAGGACGAGGTTCACAGTTTAATCAGGCCCGGACTTGACTTGGGGCAATGGGTTATATAGAGGTTATAAAACATTCACTTCGTTATTACAGGAGTCCCATGTTTAGATTTTTCATCCGCGAAAAATATACCATTTTACTGGTCATGCTTTTTCTCAATGTCATAGCTGCCCCGTTCTTCTCACGGGCTATGAGTGTTGAGTTGTTCCTTGATGTGACATTTACCATGGTCATGATATCGGCGATCTTTTCCATATCCAAGGGGAAAAAGGCGCCTTTGGCCGTATCCGTTCTTTTGATGCTTCCCTGCCTGTTTTTTATATGGTGGATTCATTTTTATACCCCAATAGGAAATATGCGCGTGGTTTCTATCTGTTTACAAGCCTTGTTTGTCGTTTATGTTTCCATGTTGATTGTTGTGTCGATTTTTCATGCGTCCAGGGTGAATAGGGATGTGATTTCTGCTGCTATCGTGGTTTATCTTTTTATTTCTGTATTCTTTTATAAGATATACTTGATTCTTGAACTCACTTCTCCAGGGTCATTTACTGTATCCCATGCCGAAATTTTATCCAAACCAGGATTGCTTAGGTATTTTAGTTTAGTAACTTTGTCCACCTTGGGATATGGAGATATTTCTCCGGTAACACCTGAAGCCCAGGCCATAGCAAGTATAGAAGCGATTTTCGGACAGATTTACCTGGCTGTTCTCGTAGCAAGATTGGTAAGTATTTTCGGTGCAACCGCTCCCGGTAAAACAGAATAATTAAAGGGTGGCTGCCGTATGTATCACGATTCAAATTCCCTTTGTCGCATATAGCCATTTAAACATCATTTATAGGCTGTCATTAGACCTTGTCCTGTTTTTGACTTTTAGATTAAAGACGAATATAT
>JAKSAU010000668.1 GCA_022361535.1 Desulfobacterales bacterium | reverse complement strand
TGTATTGACTGATGTAAAAATGACACCCGTGGACGGTATGGAGGTTTTAAAGTTCGGGCGGCTCAACTTTCCCCAGATTCCTGTGGTGATCCTGACAGCATTCGGATCCATAGAGATGGCTGTGGGTGCCATGAAAAAAGGCGCCTTTGATTTTTTGGCCAAACCTGTAGATCACGGTCAGCTATTGGAGGTCGTTCGGCAGGCCCTGGCAGGAACCCAGAAAAAGAAACGAAACTTAAGAGAGCTTTTGGGAAGTTCAATGGCAATGAACCGGGTGAAAAAAGATATACAGCTTTTTGCCCAGACAGATTTTAGCGTATTGATACGGGGGGAATCCGGAACAGGTAAGGAGTTGGCTGCACGTGCTATTTATAATGCGTCAGAACGGCGGAACGGTCCTTTTATTAAAATCAATTGTGCTGCCATTCCAAAAGAATTGATTGAAAGTGAGCTTTTTGGACATAAAAAAGGCTCTTTTACAGGTGCTCTGCGTGACCGGGCCGGTGCATTTGTAAAGGCGGATAAAGGCGTGCTTTTCCTGGACGAGATAGGTGATATGCCCCTGGAACTGCAGACCAAACTGCTCCATGCAGTAGAAGAAAAGACTATCACACCAATCGGTTCAAGCGAGATTATTCCCGTATCCGTTAAAATATTATCTGCAACAAACCAGGATCTTGAAAGTTTGATCCAGGCCTCCGGGTTCAGGAGTGATCTTTACTACAGGTTGAACACAGTCAGCTTAACTATGCCTCCGCTGCGAGACAGGCCAACAGACATCACAGAGCTTGCCCACTTTTTTGTCCGTACATTCTGCAAGGAGATTCAAAAACCGAAAATGAATATATCCGGCCCTGCCATGGATATTCTGATTAAGTATCAATGGCCCGGCAATGTCAGGGAACTTAAAAATGCAATGGAAAGGGCTGTGGTTTTTTCCCGGCAGGATACAATTATTCTTGAAACACTGCCTGAACATATTCGGCAAAATGAAGGTGAATTAAATAGCAGGCAAGTTCCGTCAGACAGCTTGGATATTGCCTCCCAGGAGCAGAACCTCATGCTTCAGGCACTGGAGCAAAGCGGATGGAATCAATCCTTGGCTGCAAAAGCTCTTGGTATTACAAGAAGCGCTCTCAGATACAGGCTCCAAAAGTATGGCATAAAAAAGAGAAATTAGAAGCTATCTTTAAATAAAAAGATGTTGGCCTCTATATAAACTCTAAGCCAAAACAGCGTTTTGAGGTGTCGGTCCAGATGACACGAGTCTTTATATTATAAGGGATGGGACGGCTGATTGTTCCCGAGGATGTTGATTGGGTAAGTTGTAGGATTAGTGAATCCTCAACGTCTGGAATATTAGCGTATCTGGTCTGAATACAGGCTCCCTTCAGGCAGACATTCAGTGTTTGGCCAAACGCGTAATTTGAAGGTGTTTTTTCTTCCTTGAAAAAAAAAGTCACCGGCATTGTAAGGTCACGGCGGCTGTATCTTCTTTGGTCCGGAAAATCGAGATCCATATCTTTCCTAATCGTCCGCCACAAGACAGTCTGTTAGAAAATTGTGGCTTTTTTTAACATGTCAGCAATTTGAATTAACATAGCAAAATAGTCAGTTTCTTTTTCAGAACGCATTTTCTCTGTCGGCTGTATTTATGCGCCTGCCGTACTTGGAATAATTAGCAATACCTGTACCAGAAAAGGAAAAATCAGGAAAATTTCAAATAAGTGCTGAAAACTTTTAATTAAACGCTGTAAAAATTTAAAAATGAATAATACTGTCCTGGTTTATATCAGCCACTGGTGGCCGTAAACAGCCACATATCAAGTAAAAAATTGCCATTTTCTTCGGCTTGTTTCACTCCATGGAAAGAGAAATGAGGATTAAAAGGGCATCTGAACATAGAATTTATCCCTGTATGCCCTTGGAGAGATCCGGGTATGCTGTTTGAAAAGTCTGCAAAATGAGCTGACATCTTTATATCCGACAGCCCAGGTAATCTTATCTATACTATCCCGGGTGGTTTCAAGTTTTTCTTTGGCAGCATCTATTCTTACCCGCTGTAGATATTTCAAAGGAAGTTCTCCAGTGGCTTTTTTGAACCTGCGTTTAAAATGGCGGGGACTGATCCCCACATCCTTGGCAATATCATCGATGGAGTCCAGTTGGGCAAATTGTTTTTCTATGATTTTTTGTGCTTGCCGAACTTGTTTGTCTCCATGGTTGAGAAGGGGAGTAGAAATAGCGTAAGGGGCTTGGCTGACCCGGTTGGGATCAACCAGCAACGCTTTGGAGCAAACTGATGCAAGTTTTCTTGAACCGAACTTTTCAACCAAATGCATTGCCAGGTTATATACAGCTGTTGCTGCGCCGGCACATATGATGTTTTCATCCTGGGTCAGCATATGATCGGCTTTTAAGTTTACTTTGGGGTATCTTTTTTTAAACAACCCGGCATAAATTTGGTTCGTTGTGGCTGTTTTCCCGTCTAAAAGTCCCATTTCTGCCAGCACAAAGGTGCCTGTGCAGACTGTGGCAATTGTGGTGCCCTTTTTGCTCAGATTATCCAGATGGCGGCTGAAAAGTGAAAGGTTCTTTGGAATCGGGGTGATACCTGGCAGTATTGGGGAGATGATCACACAGTCTGTTGTATCTACATCTGTGACAGCCAGGTCCGCCTCAAATCTGAGATTCCCATATGCCGTAACGGGTTTTCCGTCTGTGGTTATAATTTGGGTGTCAAACAGGGGGGCCGGAGCTTTAGGTGCAAGGTGGTGCTGCCAGAGACCGGCAATCGAAAATGCGTCTGTAAGTGTAGTCACGCTTGAAGCCAGGCATCCGTCTCCCACCCATAAACTGATTTTTGCCATATCTTTAGATACTCCACAAAAGTCTTTTTTTGCATAATATTTGTCATTTATGACACTTTTCTTTTTATTCTGCAACCCGTAAAGTCATATCATCATAAACCGGTGAGGCACCGTATAAAATTTGATAAAAAACATTAAGGAGGCAACATGGCAGAGATATACGAACGGCTGGCTAAACATCTGGATACCCTTCCGGCCGGGTACCCTGCAACGGATTCAGGTGTGGAAATCCGGATACTCAAGCGCTTGTTCACAGAAGATGAGGCATCTATTGCCCTGGGACTTACCATGATGCCTGAACCTGTGGCAGCTATTGCCGACCGCTTAGGCATGGATGAACAATCCCTTGAACCGATTGTAAACGACATGTCCAAAAGAGGATTGCTTTACCGGTCAAGCAGGGGCGGAACCAATTCCTATGCAGCAGCCCAGTTTGTGATCGGGATCTGGGAATATAACCTTAAAAACCTGGACGAGGACCTCATTCGTGAGGTGAACGAGTACATGCCGCAGTTCATGCATAAAAGCTGGCTCAAACACGACACCAAACAACTTCGGGTCATCCCAGTATCCCAGGAAATCACCGCAGAAAACAGTGTCATGCCTTATGAAGCTGCAGAGGAAATTATCAAGGCCCAAAGTAAAATTGTGGTTTCAGAGTGTATTTGCAGAAAAGAGCATGACATGGTCGGAAAAGGTTGCGACTATCCCATGGAAGTCTGCCTGGCATTTGGTGCTGGTGCCTATTTCTATGAAGAGAATGGCCTGGGTCGATCCATAGACCAAAAAGAAGCCCTTGAAATTCTGGAAAAAGGCCAGAAAGCAGGATTGGTTCTACAGCCGGGGAATTCAAAAAAACCGACCAATATTTGCATGTGCTGCGGCTGTTGCTGCGGGGTTCTTGCAAATCTTAAAACAATCGACCAGCCTGCAAAAGCCGTACATACCAATTACTATGCCAAGGTGGATGAAGACGAATGTACAGGTTGTGAGGTGTGTGCAGACCGGTGTCACATGGATGCCATTGATATTGATGATACAGCCCGAGTGGTTACAGACCGTTGCATCGGCTGCGGGGTCTGTGCACCGGAATGTCCGGTAGACGCAATAGAGATTGTCTCCAAGGACAAGAACGAATATTATGAACCACCGGCCAATGTATTTGAAACCTATTTTACCATGGCCAAAGAACGTGGAAATATATAGGACGCAAAAGCATATGGGACAGGGTAGTATATAAGGAGGAATAATGGGTGATTGGCAAACTACCGGATGTGTATTGTGTGCCCAGAATTGCGGGCTAAAGGTATATGTTGACGATAATAAAATTACAAAAGTAAAATCGGACAAGGAGAACCCCAGATCTAAAGGGTATGTTTGTCGCAAGGGGTTAAAAATTCCTTTCCATCAGTATCCGGAGGACCGGATTACACACCCCTTAAAGCGGGTGAACGGTGAATTTGTAACCATTTCCTGGGATCAGGCCATAGATGAGATCGCAGAAAAGATGAAAAGTGTTTTAGACGAACACGGTCCCAGGTCTCTGGCCTATATGGGAGGCAGTTCCCAGGGCGGGCATATGGAAGCTGGTTTCGGCTTAAGTCTGCTGCGCGGTCTTGGATCCCAGTATTACTATTCCTCGGCAGGTCAGGAGTTTTCCGGCCATTGGTGGGTGACCGGCCGCGTTATGGGCAAGCAGTACAATATTTCCGGCCCGGATGAACATAACACAGAGATGCTTGTTGCATGGGGATGGAATGGGATGGAAAGCCATCAGATGCCCCGTGCGCCAATTGTGCTCAAAGAGATAGCCAAAGATCCGGAACGGATTCTGGTCTCCATTGATCCGAGAAAAAGCGAAACAGCAGCTCTTGCCAACATCCATTTGGCGTTACGTCCTGGTACGGATGCCCTTCTTATTAAAGCACTGATAGCCATTATCCTTGAAAACGGCGGAGAAAAGGACGTATATCTGGACGCCCATGTGGACGGTTGGGATAAGGTGCGGCCCTGGTTTGAAGGATTTGATGCAAAAGAGGCTGTCAAGGTTTGCGAACTGGAGTATGACCAGGTGGAGGAGTTTTGCCGCCTTATGGTTACTAAACGCTGGAGTTTTCACCAGGATCTGGGGATTTACATGGGGCGCCACTCTACCTTAAATTCCTACTTTTTATATATTCTTGGTGCTGTATGCGGGGTGTTCCAAACACCAGGCGGCAATATGATCCCGGGGATGGCAATGCCCATGGGATTTCATGCAGATGAGCGACATCCAAAAACCTGGCGAACCATCACTACAGATATGCCGCCTGCTGCCGCAGGGTCTTTCCCTCCGGCAGTCATGCCCGAAGAGATCATGTCAGACCATAAAGAACGGATCAGGGCAGTATATGTGTCTGCGTGCAATCCATTGCGATCATATCCCGATACCAGCGCTTATGAGGCAGCATTTGACCGCCTTGATCTCCTTGTTGTCAATGACATTGTTATGAGCGAAACTGCCCGACTGGCACATTACGTTTTACCCTGCAGATCGTATTACGAATCTTGGGATACCACCTTTTTCCCCTGGACCTATCCTGAGGTGTATACCCAGCTTCGAAGCCCCCTGGTGCCGCCTCCGGGCGAATGTCTGGAAGCCTCCCAGATCCATACACTGCTGGCTGATCGTCTTGGCTTGATTCCGGATATCCCGGATTCCCTTTACGAGGCGGCCAAGTCAGATCGCCTGACGTTTGGCGGCGAACTTATGAATTGGGCAGCCAAAGAACCCCGTGCATTTAAAGCCATGGCTTTTGTACTTGCAAAGACCCTTGGAAAAGAATGGGACAGTGCAGCCAAAGCCGCTCTTTGGGGGATGCTTATGACAGCACCTGAAGCTTTCAAGCAGAACGGTGCCAGGGCCGGGTTTGAAGCTGATATTTTCCAGGGCGATAAAATTTTTCAGGCGCTGATCGATACGCCTCAAGGCCTTTGGGTTGGAAAGGCGAACACAGATAATCCAATGGACAGTATTAAAACGGAATCCGGGAAAATTGAAATATATATTCCTGAACTGGCAGAAAAAGCACAAGGTTTAAGTCCCAAAGAAGAAGCAAAGGGACTTGAAATGCCTGATGATTTCCCATTGATTCTTAATGCCGGCCGGCATTCCCGGTTTACCATGAACACTTTGATGCGTAACCCGGATTGGAACAAAGGAAAAAGGGATTGCACAATTGCCTTGAATCCGTCAGATGCATCCGAACTGGGGCTTGAGGACGGAATACAGGCTAAGATTACAACTGAGGCCGGCAGCGATGTCGGCGAAATTCAGGTCACAGAACAGGTCGGCAAAGGCATGGTACTTATTCCTCATGGATTCGGGCTCAACTATCAAGGCCGGGTTCATGGGATTAATGTTAACCGTCTCACCCTTAATACACATAGGGACCCAATTGGAACACCGTTGCACAGGTATGTCCCTTGTCGTGTTGAGCAAATAGATTAAAAAGGCAGCCCCCGGTTTATAATCGGGGGCTGCCACATTTTTTTAAACATATATTGAATTCATGAGATAGCGTTTATGAAGAAAGTAAACCCCAAATTTGTCGGTGCCCTAAAAGAGGTCGTTAACACAAGCCCATATCCCCATCACATGAAGATGTCATTAGCCGAAATCTCTTTTGACCATGCACAAATTGACATGGAGTTGGACAAGTGCCATCTGCAGCCATACGGAATTGTGCATGGTGGCGTAATTGCAACGCTGATCGATACGGCTACATTCTGGGCGGGATTCCTGCGCCTACCGGAAGATGCAGGGTTAGTGAATGTTGATTTAAAGCTCAATTATCTGGCTCCGGTTGTTAACGGACGTTTAAGAGCCGAAGGCATTTGTATCAGACCCGGCAAAACCATTTCCTATGCCGAAGCCAGGGTTTTTGATCAGTCCGAGACCTTGATTGCACATGGCACATCGTCGCTTATGGCATTGCCGGGAAAAGCCATGGCTATGGATCAGCCTAAATTCCTTTAAGCGAAATAAAGAATTCGCTTACCAGGCGAATTAATACATCTTCCCTTTCTTGAGCAGAGCAAATACGCTTTATTCTTTCTATGTTTTTATATTGATTTGAACATCATTCTGGCATATACAAAGATAATTTGGTTCTATATATCGTTCAATCAATCTATTTTAGAAGGAAAATCTAATGAAACGCATCTTATCTTTTATGCTCGTATTCTTTTTTGTTGGCACAAGCGTAGCTTCTGAAAATCCCTGGGATAAAAAACTTCCCTTTAAATCCGCAACGGTCAAATACAAGGTTGACGGCAGTATGAAAGGGGAAAAAACTTTATACATAAAAGATTATGGCCGGACAACAGCAGAGTACTCCACCATGACCATGAAGATGTTCGGTATGACACAAGACCAGAAAGAAATCATTATAACTACGCCGGAATGGGTTTATTCTGCAGACCTTGTTGAAAATACAGGAACCAAGCAGGCCAATATGCGAAAACTAATGCAGGATGAGTTCAACAATCTGTCTTCGGCTGACCAGAAAAAGGTCATTAAAAATTCTGAGGAACTTGGGATCTCAACCATTGAAGGGATGGACGGTTCACTTGAGAAAAATGCCGCCACCATTCTTGGGTATACCTGTGACAAGGTTACGCTTATGGGAACGACCGCTTATAATATCAGCGGTAGTGAAGTCCCCATGAAAATTCAGGGAGACACCATGGGGATTAAAATTCATCAACAGGCAACTGATATTACGACCTCAAGTGTTCCGACTTCCAGGTTTAACCTGCCCCAGGGTATTAACTTTGTAAATGATCCTGCCACGGATCAGATGATGAGAGACCAGGCCAAAACCATGATGCAGAATTTAGTGGAAGGCAAGTCACCTATGGCAGGGAGTATGCCCCAAGCCCCGGCTGGAGATTCATCCTATTCCCAGGCAGAACAGGTTTCACACCAAGGTTCACAGTCCTCCAACGATTATGGGCTTGGGCAGGATGCAAAAGATGTGGGGCAGGCTGCACGGCAAGAAGCAAAAGACAATACTATTGAGGAAGTACAAGAAGGCGTTAAAAGTTTGTTCAAAAGTATGTTTGACTGATCAATACTGATCAAAAAAAGAAAAGAACTAAAGGCCATTGTCCATGGTTGATAACCCGGACAAGCCTTTGGCAGGTTTTTTAATAAGTCGGCCGGCAAAAAGCCCGGCCGGCTTTTTTAGTTAGGGGTGCTGTTAATACGGTCTTTGAGTTTCCCTGCACATTTGAAGGTGACCACCCGCCGCTTGTCCAGGATCATTGAATCTCCTGTGGCAGGATTTCTTCCTTTTCTTGGTGATTTTTCAATCACCTGGAATTTACCGAAACCTGAAATCATGATATCTTCCCCCGATGCCAAGGTAGATTTGATGATCTCGATAAGGGTTTCGATGGTCTCTTTTGCCTCTGAAGGCTTTTGATTGAACTGATCTGAAATTTTTTCGATGAGTGTGGTTTTGGTACAGGTCAAAATGGTTGCCTTTTTTATTTCGTTTAAATTGGGAGTACTTGAGTTATATTAATAGTTTTTTTAAAAGAGTCAAGCATTTAGATAAATAATTGATAACTATTTGAATATGGTAAATTTAATACTGTTAAGGAGCATGAGATGGACAAATCAGAGGTAATTTTAGGACTGAACGATAAACCGCCTGCACTCCAGGCATTTTTGGCTGCACTCCAGCATCTTTTGGCGATTTTTATCGGAATTGTTACACCACCTTTGATAATTGGCGGAGCCTTGGAATTGCCGCCTGAGTATAAAGCATATATTATCTCAATGGCCTTGTTTGTCTCTGGTATGGCTACCTTCATTCAAGTGAAAAAATTTGGACCGATCGGATCCGGGATCCTGAGTATCCAAGGAACTAGTTTTACATTTCTTGGGTTGTCAATTGGTATCGGCCTTTCAGTTAAAGCTGCAGGCGGGACGCCTGAGCAGGCCCTTGGAACTATTTTTGGTGTGGCGTTGATCTGCTCTCCTGTTGAAATGATTTTTTCCAGATTCATTCCTTTGTTAAAAAAGATCATTACACCGCTTGTTTCAGGTATCGTAGTGACGCTTATCGGGCTTTCATTGATCCGGGTGGGTATCACTGATATCGGCGGGGGACAATGGTTGCTCACCAATAAACCGGAACTTTTCGGAAATGCGCAAAATCTGACCTTGGCGCTTATTGTTCTTACAACCATAATTATTTTGAATCGCAGCAAGAATCAATGGCTTAGGATGGGCGCCATTGTTGCAGGCCTTGTCTTAGGATACCTGGCTGCGGCTGCCATGGGTCTTGTGCAATTTGGAAAATTATCAAATCTTGGTTTTTTTACTGCACCAATTCCGTTTAAATTCGGTTTTTACATTTCCTGGGGCCATGTGATTCCCATGGCATTGCTTTATTTGATCACCACTGTGGAATCTATTGGGGACCTGACAGCAACCTCCATGGTTTCAGGCGAACCTATTGAGGGTGAAGTGTATATGAAGCGTATTGCAGGCGGTGTTTTTGGAGACGGGGTGAATTCTGCATTGGCTGCTGTTTTCAACTCATTTCCCAACACCACGTTCAGCCAGAACAACGGCGTGATTCAGATGACCGGTGTCGCTTCCCGGCGGGTCGGATTCTGGATAGCAGGGCTTTTGGTTATATTCGGCCTTTTCCCGGTTGTGGGTGGTTTGTTTTCCATTATTCCGAATGCTGTTCTCGGCGGAGCTACGATTATCATGTTTGGTACGGTCGCCGCATCAGGTATCCGGATTATCGCTTCAAGTATCATTGACCGCCGCGGTGTACTGATTATGGCCATATCCCTGGGCTTGGGTCTTGGTGTCGCATTCCGGCCGGAAATTTTAGGGATTTTTCCGACCTTGGTAAAACAGATTTTTGGTTCAGCAATTACCACGGGCGGCCTTACAGCCATATTTTTGAATATTGTTCTGCCACAGGATTTAAGGCAACAGTCTCCTGAAGGTGATGGAGATGCCTTTTCAAATATTGATAAAGAATAAAAAAAGAGCAGGGTATTAAATATAGTTGATCAGGACGAGGGACTGGGAATGGCTGTTTCAAAAAGGGAGTCAGACATTTTAATGGCATCCAGGTAGTAGGTTGGCAGTTTGTTGGCAATTTTTTTGCCGGTAATGGCCTTGAAAATTTTCTTTTCCCACTGCCCTCGTTCAAAACTTTCAATGATATGCAAAATAAGATTAAAGCCTTTATCCTTACCCAGAAGGGCATCTTTCATTCTATCTGAAAAATTAACTTTCTCCAGTATATCCGCCATTCGTGTGTTCATCAGCGCATCCATCAAAGTAAACAGGCCCAGTGTGAATAGTTCGTCATTTGAAAAATCTGTGTTCATAACGGTACCGATCATTTCGCACATCCTGGCCCTGATCACTGAACGCCTCAGTAATTCATCAAACCGGCCCGTACTTAGATCCGAAACAGTCATGATCATGATAAATTTTTTTAATTCGTCCATACCAATATAGGTGATGGCATCTTTTATGGTATTGATGGGATGGGGGCGGTAATAATAAGCAGAGTTGATAAATTTTAGAAGCTTAAAGGAAATAGCAACATCCTTTTTTATGAGTTCCTGGATCTTTCCCCTGCTGAATTCCTTTTTCCTCAACTCACTGATGAGTTGAAGTTTAATGGCTTGGCTAGCCGGTATGTCCGAACGGCTAATGATTTCGGGTTTTGAGAAAAAATATCCTTGGAAAAGGCTGAATCCCAATTCTTTTGCTTCTTCATATTCTTCGTAGGTTTCAAGTTTTTCCGCCAGAAGAATTGGCATGGATTCCGGGTCCAGGGTCCGGATAAAGCTGTCGATTTCCTGAACCGTATATTCTTTGAAGTCGATCTTGATGATATCGCTGTGAGCAATCAAAGGAGAAAATTTTTTCTCAAAAGAAAAATCATCCAATGCTACCCGGTATCCTTTCTCTCTGAATTCGTCCAGACTGCGGGTAACTTCTTCATCCGGTTCAATATTTTCAAGTACTTCAATCACCATATGATTTTCAGGGAAAAGCAGTGGCGTTTTTTCGAGAATAAGCCGTTTAGTGAAATTGATGAATCCGGGTTTACTTCGAAGCAGGTCTTTTAATTCAAAAGATAGAAAGGTGTTGGACAAAAGTGTGGTTGTTGCCAAATCGCTGTCAATGTCCGGAAAGGTGTTTTCAAACCCATTTCTGAATAGCAGCTCATAAGCAAACACTTTATTTTTTAGATTAAATATGGGTTGCCGTGCAACGAAAACATCCATTTGCTATCCGTTCAATGGATTTTGTGCCCTGATTTCAAATGGGACAAATCCGGTCTGATAATTTTTAAAAGGTGTCAAATGGAAATATTGGATTTATCCTAACAAATATTATCTCAATTGACAAACCTGGTTATAGTTTGACCAATAATCCTGCCGAATTAGGACGAATCGCCTATTCTTCTTCTAAATTACCTCGAATGCAATGCCAGTGGCAGATCAAGATGGGTTTTGAACTGCAACCCGGCGGTCTCTTTTGAGATCCGTGGCTTTCCGTCCCTGCTTCGCAACAGGTTTGGCTAATAAAAGTGTATGATAAGCGATTTGATTAAATTGTCAATCAAATATTAAAGATGTGCTAATTGGGTATGAATAAATACGTATTTGAACACAGTTGCCAAAGCATTTGGCCTTGGTGAACGAACTATATTTTAATTAAATTTTAATCTTAAAAAACTTAGGTTTGAACGAGAAGTGTTTGAGTTTTAATGTGTTGTAATTATAATCGTTTTATGCCTGTTGTGCTCTGCGATATACCATCCTGTTTTAATGGTGCACTTAATTCTCATAGTTCTTGACAACAAGGTTGTTGTTATCCTACTATGATCGAACGAAACTCAAGCTCTCACTGCAGAAATTCATATTCTTACAGTCGAAAATCATATACTCCAGGCTGATCGGCAGGTTCTAAAGAGTTTAGCGTTTTAACGTCATGAAAACGGTCTCAATAGTAAATGGAAATTTGATGCTTCGGTTCCATGCGAAGCTCATATATCGTGTTGATATGAATTAAAACAATGCATTTTTCTTATTTTATGTACTCTCACTTGATCAAAGTGGTGTGTGTATTAAATGAGGTGGTCAATATCATATCCACTCATAACTCCATTGAGTATTGTATCCGTATTCATTCAAGTGTCAATGTTTAATAATTTCTTATTAATTTAGACGGTTAGATTTTTATATCCAATATAACTTAGGAGACTGCATATGGCCGTTACAGTATCATATCCCGGCGTGTACATTGAAGAGTTACCAAGTGGTGTTCGAACTATTGGAGGTGTTGCCACCTCTATTACCGCATTTATAGGGCGCGCGATTCGCGGACCGGTAGATACGCCTGTGGTAATAAATAGTTATGGTGATTTTGAAAAACGATTTGGCGGGCTGTCCAATGACAGTACCATGAGTTTTGCTGTTCGCGATTATTTTATCAATGGTGGACAGCAGGCGATCATTGTAAGGCTTTTCAGCCCAAGCTTTGAAGATGAAGCTGCCCGCCTGGCCGCACGGGCGATTGTGGAAGCAGAGGCCACCGCTGCCGCTACACAGGTAAGCGATGCTGCCGCTGCTGCGGTTGGTGGAGCGGGATCTGCCCAGGATGTTGCTGATGCCGCGGCTGCAGAAGTCGCTGCAGCAGGCGCCCCAAGTGACGAAGCAATGGAAGCAGCCCAGGCCATCGCGGACGTTGCTGAAGATGCCGTTGCAGGGGCTGCCGTCCCCCAGGATGTTGCTGATGCGGCAAGTGCGGCGATCGCCGCGACCGTTTCTGATATCGCGGATGCGGCAACACCTGTTACCAGAGCCCAGTTGGCCGTTGATACACTGAACCTAGAAGCCGCGCAGGAAGGGGCTTGGGGAAACACTCTTCGGGCTCGCATTGACCACGATGTTGTGGGGCCTGATGCAGCCAATCTTTTTAATCTGTTCATAAAAGACGGTACAACAGGGGTGGTGGAAGTCATCAGGAATGTATCTGTTGCTGCAGATCATAAACGGAGGGTTGATCTTGTTTTAAAAAAAGAGTCACAACTTGTTATGACAATGGGAGCGCTTCCTGGTACACGCCCTGCTGAAAGCGGGACACCAGCCGCAGGCGCTGACCCCTTTGCATCAGGCACATCATCCGGAGTCTCTTTATCTGCGTCCGATGGCAATGTGCTTGTAGGAAACGATTATCTTGGCAGCCAAGTCAATAAAACAGGGATTTATGCCCTTGAAGACGCAGATTTATTTAACTTGATGGTCATCCCCCCATACACCATGACAACAGATGTGGAATCTACTGTCTGGACAGCGGCTGCCTCTTATTGTGAAGACCGCCGTGCCATACTGCTTGTAGATCCGCCGGCATCCTGGTTGACAAAGGATGCTGCTGTATCCGGAATTGGGTCAGGCGTAGGAACGACAAGTAAAAATGCTGCTATTTATTTCCCCAGGATTATGCAGCCGAACATCATACGCGACAATCAAATGGAAACATTTGTTCCCAGCGGGGTTGTAGCAGGTGTCATTGCACGCACCGATTCTGAACGCGGCATATGGAAAGCACCGGCAGGGCTTGATGCCAAACTCAAAGGGGTGCCCCAATTGAAAGTTGCATTAACAGACAGCGAAAATGGTGAACTAAACCCACTTGGTGTCAATTGCCTTCGCAATAGACCGCCTGCAGGCAGGATTGTGTGGGGGGCACGAACGATGCAGGGCGATGACCGGATGGCGTCAGAGTGGAAGTATCTGTCTGTGCGCAGGGTTGCGCTGTATATTGAGGAAAGCCTTTTCAGGGGAACACAGTGGGTGGTTTTTGAACCCAATGACGAAGCCTTGTGGGGGCAGATAAGAATGAATGTCGGCGCTTTTATGCATGGACTATTTCGAAAGGGCGCGTTTCAAGGCAGTAAGCCTTCTGATGCATACCTGGTTAAATGCGACAGTGAAACAACAACCCAGGATGATATCAACAGGGGAATTGTAAACATCCTGGTGGGATTTGCACCACTGAAACCAGCTGAATTCGTAATTATAAAATTGCAGCAGCTTGCAGGACAACTCTCAGCATAAAGGAGCGTAACCATGTCACAATTCAGCGTTAACGTGAATAGATTTGACCCTTATAAGAATTTTAAATTCCGCATTAAATGGGACGGTAAGTATGTTGCCGGCATCAGCAAGGTAAGCGGGCTGAAACGAACTACAGAGGTAGTCAAGCACCGTGAGGGGGGAGATCCGTCAACCAGCAGGAAATCTCCAGGCAGGACAGAATATGAAGCCATCACACTTGAGCGCGGTGTTACCCATGATGTCAGTTTTGAGCAATGGGTCTCTAAAGTCTGGAATCATGGTTCCGGATTGGGAAGTGAGGTGTCTTTAGCTGATTTTAGAAAAGATATCGTACTTGAAATGTACAATGAATCCGGCCAGTTGGTTATCTCTTATCATATTTATCGCTGTTGGCCGTCTGAGTATCAGCCGCTGCCGGATTTGGATGCCAATGCCAATGCCGTGGCCATACAGACTTTAAAATTAGAATGTGAAGGCTGGGAACGCGATTATGCAGTTACAGAACCGACCGAGGAAAGTTTTGTAGAGCCCGCATAACCGTTCAATTCATTTTTAGATCGTACAACCTTAAATGGTAGGTGGTTTAAGCTATGCAGTCTTTACCTTCTGAAACCATATTGTGGTTATGGGACTCAATTGCCGGTTTTTCCCATCCTGGCAAAGCTGTGGGAATTCTTCATGCAGCAGGGCTCGGATCGACAGATGACATTTATAAATGGCATCTTGGATACCGGGATTCAGAACTGCTGCGCCTTCGCATGGAGACCTTTGGCAAAGACATTTCCTGTATTGATTCTTGTCCTGAGTGCAATGAAACTGTTGAAATGGATGTCCATATCCCGGATCTGTTGTCTCAAGCCTCCCAAAGTTCGGAAAGCCCTTCAGATGGTCATTTCAGCGTGTCCTATCAGGATTTGCAATTCAATGTGCGAAAGCCCACCAGCCTTGATATTGAAAATTTACTCAGCCAGTCGCGGGACAATCGTTCACGACATGAATTTATATTGCAGTGTGTTGAAAATTCAGAACTGTCATTTTCAAAAAGGGCGGTAAACAAAATTGAACAGGAAATGGAAAAAAATGATCCTTTAGCTGATATCCGTTTTCTTATCAAATGCCCGAAATGCCACAACGAGTGGAATGCGCTTTTTGATATTGTCAGTGTTTTCTGGCATGAGCTTGTAACCGAAGCTCAAAAGATGCTGAGTGATATCCATATTATCGCATCCGCGTACCACTGGTCCGAGACTGATATTCTGTCTTTGTCACCGCAAAGGCGTTCATATTATTTGGGGTGCATATCAGAATGAACAAATTCATAGATAATATACTAAACAAGGCTCAAAATAAGGTTAAGGGCAATGAATCCGTTCTGCTTGCTAGACCACGATCTCGCTTTGAACGGGATGCCGGCACAGGAGAGTTTGAGCCAGAAGAGCAAACACAAATTCACCTGTATCAACATTCAACCAAGCCGGTTGGAAAACAAGACATAAAAGACACGCATATCCCTGACAGCCCAAAGCCTCGTATGGATATGGGAAATAACCATGCTACAGAGGAGAAGAGTAGCTTCAAGCATAAAATACCGGGTCCTAGTAAGGATGTTAAAAGTGAACGTACGAAACAAATCTTTTTAACAGAACCGGACCTGAAAACGACACATGAGGAGCAACAAAGGCCTAACCCTGACAGTCAGACGCCAGTCCAAAAAGATGGGGAGCAAAAACCCAAACCAGGGGTCAAGTCAATATACAGTGCAGAACCTTCATCGCCGCATGAAAAGCAGGTTGTACGAATCAAAAAGACAAAAGAGATTCTAAATACAACCCAACATACAAGGGAAATATTTACGGTCTCCGAAGATCCTAAGGCAGTGGCACCTGAACCCATGAATATGATGACTAAGAAAGATGCTTCGATCAAACCAAATGAGCCACCTTCGTCGATTAGAAAAATCGCTGTCCATAGGCCCATTGAAACCCTATCACAGACAAAAAGGAAAGTATTAGACCCCGAAAAAACGCAAGACAAGCCGGCCCAGCATAAAAAACAAGCAACTATTTTGCGTCCTAAAACAGAGCCGCCATCTTTTGATATTCCTGAAAAACCAGATCAAACATCAAAAGAACTTTTTGGCAATTCGGTTTCCATAAATATCGGGACCGTGGAAATCTCTGCCGTGCAAGGGCAAAAATCAAAGAAATCTAAACCAGCCGTGAACCGGCAACCGGCATTGTCACTTGAAGAATACTTAAAAAAGAAAACCGGAGGCACTATATGAGCACAAGCCTTGGTATTGCGGCCGTGACTGCGGTTCTTCGTGAAATATTAACCAATAGATTCAGCTTAGATCCGGTTTCATCTTCGATTGGGGCGGTATCGGTCAGTACCGGTGCACCTGATAAAATTGACTTGTCAGGCGCATCAGACCCCAACCAGGTAAATATTTTTCTATACCAGGTATCCCATAATCAGGGGTGGAGAAATGTTGACCTGCCGTCCCGCAACAGCCGTGGGCAAGTAACAAATGCACCGCCTTTGGCACTGGATCTTCATTATCTGATTACAGTCTATGGTGAACAGCCGTTTTATTCTGAAATACTTCTTGGGGAAGTAGTTCAGGAGTTTCACCAACGCGCCGTGCCTGACAGGCAGGTCATAGATCAGGCGCTCAATCCGGATGCACCCGCTGCAGGGTTCCCGGTACAGCTGGCACAATCGGGTCTGGCCCGGCAAATAGAGCGGATACGCATTACACCTGAAGTCATGAGTCGTGAAGAAGTCTCAAAGCTGTGGCCGGCATTGCAGGCAAGCTACAGGACCACTCTTGCGTATCATGTGAGCACAGTTATCATTGAAAGCATTGAGCCTGCACGTCCCTCTCTTCCTGTTCTTCAACGGCTTGGCTATGCATTCAACCAGGCAACCCCGGTGATTCACTCTGTACAGCCTCAGGAAGGGGCTGATTCACCGATTATCGCCGGTTCCACCATTGTTGTCACCGGTTCTGACTTTGAAGGATCAAATACCATAGTTGAAATCCAGGATCTTGATTTTACAGGGTTTGTAGAGGATGTTGCGGATTCTTCCATTACCATAGCGCTGCCGGATCCTTTACCTGCAGGTATTCATGCGGGAATTAATTCTTTAAAAGTTGCCCATCGGGAGTTGATAAGCGATCCCGAGGAATTGAGAAAGACGTCAGTGTCGAATTTAGGCGTGTTTGTCATCACACCCGTGATCAGCGACTCGACAGTGACAATCGACAGCACTGACCTAATAGAGGAATTGAATTACCGGACAGGAAGTTTGGAGATTGAGACAGAACAGCCAATAACTGAAAAACAAAGTGTGTTCATTTTATTACACCCTGCCGATCCTACCGCATCTGGTGCCCGGGCCTACAGGCTTAGTGTCCCTGATGGTAACGGCATCACCGCGCCTGCAACCGAAACCGGCAGTGTGACTGTCCAGTTTTCACAAATACCGACCATGGATTATATGATCCGTATTGAGGTTGACGGTGCGGTAAGTTCTTTGACTGTTGATGGCGACGGCGTATTTAACGGACCAGTGGTGACAATATGAAGCAACCAGACACAACCCATGAGCTTTATACTGCAATTGCCCAATTGAAAAAAAGTATACTAGCGCCTGAAGAAAAAGATGCTGCCATAGATCT
>JAKSAU010000346.1 GCA_022361535.1 Desulfobacterales bacterium | reverse complement strand
TATTGTCCTGTGAGGCTCCAATAGTGACAACCTCAGCATTAGCAACGGAACAAACGCTCATGAGTAAAACGCTAATCCATACATATTTCATAACCACATCCTCAAAGATACCGGAACGGTATTTTTCTGCTCGCGTCGTAGATTAGATTATGCTGTCGATAAAGGCGAATCCCACGCGACGAAACACCAAACTCATTTATTATAGGTATAACAATATCTATTCTAATATAGTCTTAGTGTTTATGGGTGTTCAAAATTGGGTATTCTTCAACTGCTCACAACTAAACCACTACAAAAATAATCTCTTTTAAGACCCGCAAAAGAAAGTACTTAGCAACAACAAGCAAAATCCTCCTGAACTTTTCACTACAAACAACACTATTACCGACTACCCGTAAGAAAAGGCAAGAACAATAGGGTACAGAAGACAGGTACAAAAAAGCCTTTGGCAATTAGAATAGATCAGTACTCAACTAACCTCTGAACTCTGAACCCTGAACTCTTTTTAGGACCTGAACCATGGACAAAATATTCATCATACAAATCATCGCCGGCGTCCTCATCGGTGGCAGCCTCGGCGCCGTCATGGGCTATTATGGCAAATGTTCCTCCGGCACCTGTCCGCTCACTGCCAACCCCATGCGTGGCTCGCTCTATGGTGCTTTCTTAGGCGTTCTCTTTGCCACCGCGCTCGGTGGGCCACAACGTGCCGCTTACTCTGCTAGCGGTGCAGCAGCGCAGATCACCTCCGAGGAAGAGTTTCAAACCAAAGTACTAGACGCCAATCAACCCGTACTCGTTGATTTCTACGGTGCCCACTGTCCTCCCTGTCATCGTTTGGCCCCTATTATCGATAAACTCGCCGAGGACTATGCTGGTAAAGCAGTAGTAGTAAAAGTAGATGCCGCAATGCTACCCCGCGTAGCACAAAACTTTGGCATCTATGGGACACCAACGGTAGTCTATCTCAAAAACGGCCAGGAAGTGACACGTAGTGTGGGTGTGGAACGGGAAGAGAGTTATCGTCAGCAGTTGGATGCATTACTCGACACTTGATACTAGATACTTGATACTGGGGCCAAGGGCATGTTGAAGGCAATCACTGCTTGCGTCAACCCAAGTATCGAGTATCATCGAAT
>JAKSAU010000104.1 GCA_022361535.1 Desulfobacterales bacterium | reverse complement strand
ATTAAATCGCACTATCCCAGGTTTAAAGCGATATTTCGAAATCAATTATTAGTGCTAAGATAATCATGCCTGCATCAATACATGAGATTCGGTAAAAACAGGATAATACGTGGAAAACCGATCAATATAATAACCCCGATAATTACAGCCAGCAGGAACGGGGCAATACCCTTGAATATTTTCTCTAGGGACACATCATGGTTAAGTACGTTTTTGGCCACCCCGTACACCACATATACATTGATGCCAACAGGCGGAGTTATAACTCCCATTTCAGTTACCATAACAATGATGATGCCGAACCAGATCGGATCATAGCCCAGCTCCATGACAACCGGAAAAAAGATGGGTACGGTCAAGGTAACAAAAGCAAGGGCATCCATGAAGCAGCCGCCGATAAAATAGATTAGGATAATCACGGCCATGACCAGAACCGGTGACATGGAAAGACCGCCCACCCAGGATGCGATTTCAAATGGAATACGGGTAACAGCTAAAAATTTACCAAAGATAACAGCACCTGTGATCAGCATGAGCACCATACAAGATGTACTCAAGGTTTCCATCAAAGATTTGGCAAATCCTTTCCAGGTGATCCTTTTCCTTGCGACTGCAATGGCCAGAACACCAAAAGCACCAATGGCAGCAGCTTCCGTTGGTGTGAAAAGACCGTAAAAAATGCCGCCTACAACCAGTGCAAAAACAGCAAGGGTTTCACCCAGTCCTAAAAGAGCTTTGAACCGTTCTGCCCAGGAGAATCTTTCACCTGCAGGGCCCTGTTCCGGGTATGCCAGGCATTTGATAAAAATGGCAATGATAAAGAGTGCGGTAATTAGGATGGCAGGAAAGATGCCTGCTACAAATAGTTGGCCAATGGATTGTTCAGTAAGAATGCCGTATATAATCAGGACCACGGATGGAGGCATGATCATGCCGATACCGCCTCCTGATGCCACAGCGCCTGTGGATAATTCGTCATCATATTTGAACCGGTCCATTTCAGGTAATCCTACCGTGGCCATGGTGGCAGCGGTGGCGGGGCTGGAGCCGCATACTGCCCCAAAGGCCGTACAGGCCGTTACCGTGGCCATGGCAAGCCCTCCTCGGATACTGCCTAAAAATTTATACCCGGCAGCATAGAGGCGCTTGGAGATTCCCGAATTAAATCCCAATTGTCCCATAAGGATGAACAAAGGTATGGTGGTAAGATCGTAAGCGGCAAAGGTTTCATATACATTCCTGGATAAAAGGACCAGGCCTGCAGAAGGGGTAATCATCAGGGAAAATCCTGCAAATCCTACCAATGCCATAACAAATGCAACAGGCATCCGGGTCATAAACATCATAATCATGATCAGGATGCCTAAGATTCCAAAGAGAATGGGGTTCATTTCAGGGCGGTGTTCCTTAGTTTCTTAACAGTATCAATGAGGTGCTGGAGAATGGTCACGGAGAATACAGTGAGGCCTGCAGCAAGGATATATACAATATAATGGATGGGAAATTCCAGGTTCATGGAGACTTCACCGGCAGCCTGAATGTCCTCTGCATAGATGAACATTTGCCAGGCAATTACCGAAAAAAGACAAAGACTTAAGGTGCTGGTGAGCAGTGATACCCACAGACTTATTCTTTTAGGCAGCATCCGGGTAACAATTTCCACACCCACATGGCCGTCTATTTTATAGGTGTGGGGCAGTGCTGCGGCAGCCACAATAACAGCCAAAAATCCCACCAGCTCAACAGAACCGAAAATGGGATGCTTAAAAAAACGGCCGATAACATCGACCACGGTAAGGAGCATCATCAAGGTCAGTGCAATTGCTCCAAGATATCGGAGCATGCCTGATGTACGGTCCAGTATAGAGTTAAAACGTTTCATTAAAGTTCCGCAATACTATCCTGCGCGTCGGCCAATCAAGTGATAGTTGCCTGACGCACATTTTTGTCATTGATCAAACGCGTCTTTTTCCTATGGAAGGAAAAAGAAAGCCGGCAGCCCTGCAGACTGCCGGCCGAGTTAATCCGGGTAATTTACATCTTGGCTTTGATATACTCGACAATGGCCTTGCCGTCCAGCCCTTTTTTGTCGGCTTTTTCTATATAGGTATTGATAACAGGGGCTGCGGCATCCCTCCATTTTTTGGCTTCAGCATCTGACTGTGTAATGACTTTTCCACCCTTTTCTTTGAAAAATGCAAGTCCTTGTTTGTCAGAGTCATCCCAGGCTTTGCCGTGTTTTTCAGCCCATTCTTTGTTAATATCCTGGATGGCTTTTTGCTGGTCCGGTGTCAGGGTGGCCCACTTGTCTTTGTTCATGAAAACAGCAAATGTTGTTGTATAGGCAGTAGAAAAGTTCTGGACCATATAGTGGACCACTTCTCCCAGTTTCCATCCCTTGTTGGATTCCATGGGATGGGAAGAGCCGTCAACAACGCCTTTTTGAAGCATCTGGTAGCATTCTCTCATGCTTTTGCCTACAGGAGAGGCGCCAAGGGCCGCCTGCACCAGTCCGCTTGTGCCTGTACCTCTTAATTTGAGGCCTTTGAGATCGTCAAGGGATTCAATGGCTTTTTCCCGGGTGTGGATAAGTCCGGGGCCATGGGCATGAAGGAACATGATTTGGGTATCATCAAATTCTTTAGGGTTAAATTCGTTTAGAACGCCGTTGGCAATGGCTGTGGCCTGGACGCCTGATGTGTATCCCATGGGAAGATCAATAGCTGAGGCAACCGGAAACCGGCCCCTGGAATAGGCCAAAACCGTCATGCCGATATCTGCGATTCCCTGGACAACTCCGTCGTAGGTCGCGGGGGCTTTGGTCAGGGTGCCTGCAGGAAAGTATTGGATGACAACTTCTCCGTTGGTCCTTTTTTCTACCTCTTTACACCAGCTTTCAGCTAGCTGGCTCTGGATATGGGTCGGGGGGAAAAAGTTTGCATACCGAAGTTGGGTTTTGGCAGTAAGTTGCGGTGCCCAAGCCAGGCACAGCAAAAGGATCAAACAAAGAGAAGTCCGTTTCATGGATACCTCCAAATATATAAAATTAACGTTACAATGTAACTATATACCAGCTAAAGACAATACCCTATAGTATCCAAGCGAAACGGGCTGTCAAGAAAAAAAAGAATAGGGGGTTCTGAATATATTAAAAAACTGGTTGATCGGTCAACTAAGCCGTTTGAAAAGGGTTTTGGCGGTTTTTTTTTTCGCGGTTTTCCAGTGTAAGACAGCTTAATATTAGCTATTTGTTAGCTTGGTTTGGAGGCATGATCAAACGGGGAATTGATCTGTAAAAAAAAATAGTTCGTATTTCGCGTAAAACGAGAATAAATTGCAGGGTCAACTATTATTATATGTCAGCTACGAATAAAAAACGGATTAAGATAATCTAACCGTCTGAATTAGAAATGTATAGTATAAAGACTCAATAACGGTCAGGACTGTTCAGACTCTCCGGACAGTATCATAAGTGTCAGGTCATCTGACTGGGGAACAAGTTTACGGCTGCACTGGTCCTTGATCCACTCCAATTGTTCGTCTATCGGCAATTGCCTGGACATGGCAAGCCAGTTTAAAAACCCCTTAAACCCTAAAGGTATGCTTTTTGCCCCTTCTTCATCCATTTCCAGCCGTCCCTCGGTGAAACCGTCCGTATACAGATAAAGGCGTCCGTCAGCCAGGGAAAGGTCCTGGAGAACTGGAGACGTCTGCGGCTGTACCCCTAACGGGGGCCCGCTGGGCTTGATCCTTGTAACCGTTTTTCCCTTTAAAAGAATTGGCGGGATGTGTCCCATATTGATCAGGTGCAGTTCAAGGGTTTTAGGATGGAACCATCCTCCCACGAAGGTTACAAACATGCCGCGAACTGCGGTTTCATAGAGTTCCGTATTCATCATTTCTATCACCTGGGCGATGTTGTCGCCCAGTTTACAAAGGCAGCGGAACAGGGAAATTGCTTTTGCCATGAGCAGGGCGGCACTTGTTCCTTTACCTGACACATCCCCGAGACAGAAGCCTAACGCACCTGAAGGCAGGCGGAAAAAATCATAGAAGTCTCCGGACAGATGATAGGCCGGAAGATTAAAGGCTGCAATTCCAGGGAACAGGTCAAGATCCGGCTGAAGGCTTTTTTGAATTTCCCTTGCTATGCCCAGTTCCGCTTCAAGGCGTACTGCATACTCATCCCGTTGTCTAAGCGATTCCTGAAGCTGCCAGGTCAGTTCCCGATAAGAAATGTTATCTTCCAGTAATTTCTGGCTGGCAACGGACATGACTCCGGAAAAATCAGGGGATGGACCGGCGTTGATTTCCATCAGACTTACGGCCTCTTCCACCAGTTCCGGCATTTGGGACAAAAGGAGTTCTACATCTTCTTCCGGCAGATCGAAAAAAAGATTGGCCCGGCTTTTAAGCAGTTTAAGTGCTTTGGGTTTGTCGTGGCATGTGTATACGGCGCTGCATAAATCAGCCAGATGGATCAAGGCTGGCATAATCCGCCCCTCCCTGGGTTTTTCAAACCGGTGGTGGGAGGTGATAGACAGGGTATAAGAGTCCGGCAGTTGCCATTTTTGGGCCAGAATCCCTCCTATATTATCGTGGGTGGCCTGGAAAAGATCAGCTTCCATGGCTCTTCGGTCCTCGGGAAGGTTTGGCCTGAGCAACTGCCAGCGGTCTGCTTTTTCCGGGGCCATGAAGAAAAGGGCCAGCAGCCCGATATCCTGAAGCATGCCTGTTGTAAATGCTTCTTCAACGGGTCCGTCTACCATTTTACATAGTTCCCTTGCTGCCACACCGCGGTGTATAGAGTCGCTCCAGAATGCTTCAATATCAAATCCGGGAATGGAAATTTTTGCAAAATTTTCGCGAACAGCAAAACAGAGTACCAGGCTTTTGACCTGGTCCAGTCCAATGGCGACCATGGCATCGGAAACAGTATTAATCTGTTCCCGGAATCGGAAAAACGCTGAGTTTGCCATTCCCAGTAGTTGAACGGTTAACGACGGATTGGTGGAAACCAGGCTGGCCAGGGTTTGAATTTCTGCATTCTCTTTTAAGCTATACTGGATCAACTCCATGAGCTTATGATCGGGCATCGGCAGATTTTCGGGCCGGATATGGGAATATCCTGTCATCATTTGAAAAAACCTTTATTTCTTATACAGTTGGCAAATAATGGGTTTTTCCTTAAAAACCGTTTTTTATGAACCATATCTATCGTTAGTAGAAACCATTGATCTTAAGTCTTAAAAAAAACTGTGTCCTTCGTCAAGTCCTGCCCCGATTTGAAAAACGGTTTCCGGCCCATTGAACCCGGAATAGAGCGGTATTCTCTCTTTTTTTATTTCGCTTAAGTACCATTGACGATCAGTTATTTTATCGGTGGGATTTCAGGGCTTGGCTGATTGGAAAGGTCTTCATTGTCAAAGGAGTCCAGGCGGTAAAGGGCATAGCCCAGAAGGATGGTTGTTTTCTCAATTTCATTTGAAATAGACGTTGCAACTTCTATATTTTCTTTGGCAGCAAAATAGCCAGGATCTGTTTGGGATGAGCATTGCTCGGTTAGAATCCGGTCATGCTGAGAAAAAACGCCAAGTTCATCCATTTGAGACTCTTCAGGGCTGGTTTGGGATTGCCCGTTTTGGATGCCGCCTGTCTGAACCCCGTCTTCCATGAGCGACTGGTACATTGCCTTTTCTTGCAAAAAGCCGGTTCCAAAAGTCGGCATCAGGTCTGCTTGTTTCATAACTTACATCCTTATTTTTGCCTGGCGGTCTCCTTCCTGGAAAGACTGCCAAGCCGAATCCGTGCCGGTATTTTCCTTCATACCGGTGATACATTGACAAAGTGGGGAAATATCAATCCCCCTATCCTGTGTTCAACATCTGTTGATTCTAAAATAAGTATAAAAGCAAAATGTATACCGAAAATTACTCAAACCCATGGTCTCCCTCTGGGCCTGGTGGGGGAAGAGAGGGTGCGGTTTTTTTGGCCGGGACTTTGGGTTGGGTTACCTTAGCAGGTTTTGGTTTTGTAATCTGTGCCGGCTGTTTTTCCTTTGACTTTTGCTTTAGTGCGGGGGCTGCAGGTTCTTGAGAGGTCTGTTGATCTTTTTGCTGCTTGGTTGTTTGCTGTGTTGGTGCCTCTTGGTTTTTTGGTATGGTTTGTGGGCGGGGTGGTACGGCAATGTGAGTTGGGTTTTGGGGCACTTCATAAGATTTGTCTTTATTAGAAATGTATGTTTGGACAGCTAAGGCCATGCTTGCCATGAGCAGAATAACCAGTAGTATAAGACGCTTAAATCGAGGGTTTACAGGCTCTTTTTTTTCATGTGAAATAAAGGCAAGTACCTCATCCATATGAGACACGGGAACAAGGGTAATCTGTCTTGCCTGAATTTGATCAATTACAGTTTTTGGGATCTCTTTTAGATTCTCTTTTGGCAGGAATAAAAGGTCGTTTTTTCCCAATATTTTTGTGGCGGTGGTCAATTTTTTCCGAATACCCTGGACCGGGCTGATCTGGCCGTTTGCCCGGACGACACCTGTGGCTGCAATATTCCCCAGGTTCAAATTTAAGACAACCCTGGCAAATGCCAGGGCAAAACTCAATCCCCCGCTTTGACCTGCGATATCAGCATCGTGCCTAATCCGTTCCTCAAGATCAAATCCGGCATTTACCGGTTCAATAGGTATGCTCTGCTTGAGTGTGGCAGCAAATACGGCGTGGACTGCCTTTTGGGCGGCAATGGTGAAAT
This sequence comes from Desulfobacterales bacterium, assembly GCA_022361535.1. Next base: position 7,084 of record JAKSAU010000104.1, on the reverse strand, counting down.
CTCCTACAGGCTCAGTCAGTATATATGCGTCAACAGGTTTGGATGTCCCTTTAGGCATTGGGTAAGGGGTGCAGAAAACAGAGTAGTAACTACCGTCTTCAAAGAGAAGAAAGGTGGCATTCATCGAATGGTCACCGTCCATATGGAAAGGTCAAGATGATCTATATTTCTTATTTTTGCTGCTGTACGGCCATGGGTAATTTTTGCCTGGAGTACGACTCTTCCGCCGGCATCTTTAACTGTTGCCGTAAGCGAATCCAATCCGGACTCTTTTTTGAGAACATCCAGGGTCGCCATACCATATCCCGGATGGTTTGGGTCAGGAAAAAGGCCGAGTTCAAACCGGCCACAGTCGCTTTTTAGGTAAATGGGTTCCAGAGCCATTTCTTTTTCAGCTGCAGCTTTTAACCGGCCATACCCAATAAGATCATCTGATTCATCCTCAGCCTCCGAGGCAATGAAACAGAGAAGTTCCCATTTGTCCAGGCATTGGGGGCAATTACATAGGTGGGCTGCCTCCTTATGTGATGCTTTAGCAAGTTCCCCATCCAAAGAGAGCCGGTAAATAGCCTCAAGGTCCAAATGTCCTGTTTCAGCAACCCTGGCCTGGTTGTACCAGGTTGTCAGGGCGGTATTTAAATCCGTAATTTTCATGGGTGTCCTTTCAACCTAAATGGTCCAGCCATGTTTTTTAAGACAATCTTTCATTTGTGCTTTAGCACTGATTTCCTTTTGGCGGACTGTTTCAATGGCGCAGTTAAATTTCTCTGCCAATTGCCTAAGCTTCATATTTTTAAGCTGCCTTGCCACAAGGATTAACCGTTCTTTTTGGTTCTCAAGTCCGTCCAGACATTTTTGCATGACCCGGCTCAAGTCTTTTTCCATGACCTTTTTTTCCTGGTCTTCTCTGCTATCTTTATCCCGGGTCAGGGAAAGTAAGGGGTTCTGGTCTGTGGACTGGACTGAGACTAGCAGGCGCTCTACCTGCAAAAGCTGGTCTTCATCCCAGCCCAACAAGGCCATCAAATGTTTTGTATCAGCAGGTTTTCCCTGATCGGTCAGTTCATTTTTTGCAGCCAGCAGTTCTTTTACTCTGGCTTGTTTTTCCTGGGGCAAACGGATCTGTGACGCTTTCCTTAGCGCATCCATAATCTCTCCCTGGATTCGTATGGCAGCATAGGCGGCAAAGGGAACTTTTTTGGAGGGATCATATTTTTGCTTTGCGTCCATAAAACCGATCACCCCGTAATGATAGATATCCTCTTTGGTAAAAAATCCGGATTCACCCATGGGACAGTATTTTTTATATAAAAACCCTGCGATCTTTCTGATCTGCTGTTCTTCCGTTCTGTTTAACCGAGTCAATGTCCTGTTTCCGGGTCTTTGTTTAAAGTTATAGTCGAACCAAATCGAATTTTTTCTTTAAAAAACTTGTAAGTTTTTAAAATCCGACGATATACAATTCTAAGCATAGTAATGGTAACAGGTTTACCCAAAAGCCACGGGTTTTGTCAATCCGGCGTATATAAAGAGCAAGCACTCGTGCTTTTAACTTTGGCTGTTAAGCTCAACTGTCCCGGCAAATGGTGTCTGACGTATTGTTTTTGTATAACAACGCAGCAGTCTGCCAGGATAAACGTGCCGGTAACTGAATTTGCGATAGCCTGAATAAAGGACTATTTTAATGGGAAAAAAAAGATTTGCCACTGTTTTGTTCCTGTGCCTGATTGCAGGCGCCCTTAGTTTTAACTCGTGTGCAACAAAAGATATACCATCTCCTGTTGCAGCAAAGGGACCTGTATTTTCTGCTGTCGTAAAGCAAACCATTATCAAGCTCAGTGAGATGCATGGGCTTGACAACCTTCACATCCAGGTAAGTCCAAACAATTTTTGGGAAAGCCAAACCCGTGCGAATCTGCCTTTTTCAAGTGTACTGAGTGATGCCCTGGCCGCTGAATTGTCTGCAAACGGGGCGCTTGTTACGGTTCAGGAAACTGGGGACAGGCCGCTTAAGCTGGTCGGGTCTTATACAAAGGCCGGATCTGAGTTGATGGTGGTAGTCCGTTTAAGGCAGATGGGAGAGACTGCCTCCAAAGATCTTGCCGTAGCTCACGAGCAAGTGTCGTTATCCCGCTTGGATCCGGCATGGCTTACTCCCGGGTTTGACCGTATGGGCCGGACCCTTGTCCGGCTCCTGGAACTGGATTATACAGGGATGTCATCGTTAACCCTGATGACCCGGACCTTTAGGCCGGCCAATCCTTCACAAGGAGACCTGGCATTGGGAAAAGAGGTCACAACTTATATCACCCATGCCCTTGCCGGCTCTTACACCTTCCAGAACGCCGGCACCTCTTTTTCAAAGGCAAATGCAGAATTGTCCGGCACGTACGTCAGGGCACAGGGGAAAATGGTGTTTCATGCGGAAATCCGGGATATCCATACCGGGCAGAAAATCTGCGGTGCGTCATTTGATACGCCTTTGCGGGAAATTCCAAATGAGTTAATGCAGCCCAGGATACAGAACCTGGACGAGTTGGCCCGGCAGGCTGCAGATTCTATAATCCTTGATTACGGTAAAACCGCCTCGCAATCCAAAGGGTTGGTATATATAGGAAAATACAGTTTTCCGGATACACGGTCACAGGCCATGGTGCCAGTCAGCCTGGTGCTGGCTGAAAAGTTTAAAACCTATTTATCCGGCCAGGCCGGAATTACCGTGACAGATGATCCTGCTGCCGCATCTGATCTGATTTTATCCGGTAAAGTGATCAAAGGGGAAGACGGCCTGACACTGTCCGCCTCTTTAAAAAAGATGGAAGCGGCAGAAAAAGGGTTGGTGTTTAAAAGTTTGTCCGTGGTCCAGGAAAGACTGCCGGCCAGGTTTTGCAAGGAGCACTGGTTTGATTTTGATTTAGGTGGAAAGATCGATTATATGCTTCACGACCTGATCACGGACAGTCTTGGTATACTGCCGCGGATAGTTTCCGAAAGCACCATTCCACGGGCCGAGGTCATGATCCACAAGTTTACCTTTAAAGAGACCCGGCAGTTTTCTGAATTCAGCAACATACTCAACACCCATGTGCTGGATTTTTTATCAGGCTCCAGGTTTTTTATGCCCGTAAAAGATATTGAAAAAAGGATGGCACAGGTAAAATATCAATCGCCATCCTTAGATACGGTTGCAGGGAAACCAGAGGCAACCCTGGCCGCCTTAGTCCGGGCCCCGTATTATATCCAGGGCAGTTTTCGCCCCACCCAGCGCGGCGGACTTGATATCCAGGTGAGCTTGGGGGCTGTGGACGGCCGGATACTTTCCTCTGCTGACACCACCATCCCGGCCTACTTGACGGATAGAGATCTAGTTACGCCTGAAACAGAAGATGGTATTGCTGCAAATCAAATCACCACTTTTCCGGAGCCTGAAAAACAAGCCTTGGGTATTGAATTGATGACCCAAAAAGGACGGCATAACCTGTCATTTCACAGGGGAGAGATGTTAAATTTCTTTGTCCGGTCCAACCAGGATGTCTTTTTAAATATTTTTACGATTGATGCTCAAAATACCATTTACCGGATATACCCCAACCAATTTACAGGTCCAGTGCCAAAGGTCCGTGCAAATCGGATTGTGGCCATACCTGATGCAGGCTATGATAAAGGGTTTGAGTTCCGGGTGGACCCCCATGGCAAGGTGGGCAACGAAAAAGTGGTTGCCTTTGCCTCTGATCAGCCCTTGCCCCGCCTGAGAGGCATTGTGGATACCGGGTTTTATGGTATGACGCGTATTGATATGGATATTGAGGATATCAGGTCCGAATTTTTACGGCATGCCCAAAAACGTGGTGCTTCCTTGTCTTGGGATGTGCTAAGGGTAATGACTTTACCTTGAGCTATAGTCCGGTAATATAGGGTGATCTGGTAGCCTTATTTTCTTCTTTTTTTATACCAGTCTTCATCCCCATATAAATCATCAGCACAATCCGGGCATATTCCATGGCTTAATATTGCTTGTGAATGCTCTTGAAGATAAGATTCAATTTGTTTCCAATAGCCTTGGTCGTCTCTAATTTTTTTGCATGTTGCACAGATGGGCAAAAGTCCGGTAAGGGTTCGTACCTGGCCCAAGGCTTCTTCCAAGGCCTGGTTAGCCTGGTTCAGCATCTCCATTTTTTCTTCAAGCATATGGTTTGTTTTTTTTAGCTGAGTTTTTTCATTGCCATGACTTCTAAGGATCAGGGAAAGGATATAAAAGACAACAAAGGTTGATACGGTAAAAGCAATATACATGTCCAGAAACTGTTGTTCAGATGTTTTATATCTGGTTACTAAATCAGGGTAGTAGTATTCAATTAGAAAAAAGAGGCTGATGGCCGGAAAGAAAATGAAAAAAGCCACTTTCCACCGGTTTTTTTTCAATACCACAGTCAAAGCAACCAAAGCTACCATCGCCACAAAGGTATCGGAACCACCAATTCCACCGTTATAAAACCAAGTAAATCCTAACAGAAAAGTCCCGCTTAAAATGTACAGCCATAATGTGGGTTTATATTCGGTCTGTTGCCGGCTTTGAAAGTAAAGCCATAAATAGATGGTACCAATGGTTATGTTTGCCAAGGTGGCCACTGTTGACATACCGATAGCAGTATTAAATCCGGCAGCGGCAAGACAACCGAGGCCTGCCGCAAGGCATACACCGTTGTAGCATCGGTGTTCCAGTTCTAAAGCTGACTTGCTTCCCAGAACCAACCTGTTGATATTAAATCCCATGATGGCCTCCGATTTTAAGAATATCGATCTTTTGAGAAACAGCATGATCGATAGAGAGCTAATTAATTGATCCAAGTATTCTACCCTGAAAAACCTCGTGAATTAAAGAGTAATGTGAAATCTCGTCAATTTTCTTAAAAAGAGAGGGTGTCATGTTATCCGTCTTTACATATTGAATTGTTAAAAAAATGGAAAGGAGAAAATTTGCTTCGACATAATTGTTAACCAAAAGAAAAAATAACACAGGAGGAAAAGATATGATACCTGCTACCCTGAAACCGGGTCAAAACAGAACTGGCAGGTCCTTGATTATAGGACTGATTGGTCTTCTGGCGCCTTTTTTGATCCTGAGCCTTTCCGGGTGCTCGGGAAAAGGCCAGACCGTACAATTGCTGCCTGAAACCAGGGAACCTATCACTTGTGAACAGGCCTTGACCATGGACACCCGACAAATCCCGGATGATGATTTTTATCATATCCTGGATAACTCCCAATCCGGTGACTGGCTGGATACCTGCTGGAAGCCTTTGGTGATCAAAGCATTAGAGGAAAGCCGTGACATTCCCATGACACATCTGTCTCGTGCCATACACAGATTTAACCGCAGGGACACCATTCACGCCTTTAACCTTGCTGCATTTCAATACTTTTCCAGGATTGCAAAAGGGGAGGAAACTTACGGGGATCCCCAGAAAGCACTGCTCTCACAATACCTTCACCTGGCCATACGGGAGGCAGACCATAAAAACGATGCCAATCTTAAAAAAGCAATGCTTGTGGCCTCTCGTCTCGACCCTGATATGTACAACAAATTTTTCAATTAAAAGGAGGGCAGACCACCATGGGTAAATTAATAATATCAGCCCTTATCATGGCAATAGCGTTTTCGATCACACCTGCCTGGGCAGTGACATCCGGTTATGATGCGGACCGGGCCGTAGAAATTGCAAAACGGTCCAGGGACCGGATTGAGAATTCCGGAAAGGTGCTCAAGGAAACCTCCCAGCAGATGTTTACCGAATTTGCAAAGCGGACGGGCGAACTTCAAAAGCTCTTGGATACCCACCAACAACTTGAAAGCGCGGGGATGTTGTCCAAGTCTGATTCTTTGGGAAGGGCAAGACGGGCCAACATCAATGCCAGAATTATTTCAGAAGTGGGTAAGCTCAAAGAAGTATGCGACAACAACCTGGATAATTTGCTTTCGTCCTTGGAGCTTTTTGATAGGGCCATTGCCGATTCCATTGTAGACACCCAGTCCACCCGCTCCATTAATTCCAATTATGAACTGATTTTAAAAAACTACAAAAAACGGGAACAAGAGCGCTTTCTTGAAGCGGCAGAAACTGCAGAAGCCATGCTGGAAAAGCTTCGTGCTACCAATGATCCGGCTGAAAAAAAGCGTATCGCAGGCAAGTTTAAGCGGCTTAAAATGCGGTTGAACCAGATCCGCCAGCGCCGCCTGGTGTATGAATCCCGTCTTAAAGTGACTGCCATGAACCAGAAAATTTCCGGGAAAATCAGGGAGAAAATCCGTGAAGATGGCGAAGATGTACCCACCAAGTTCAGGTCAGTGATGGCCGGGCTTTATACCACATTCGCCAAGGTCGTTCCTGTGGCCGAGACCGGGGGGACCGGCTTTGCCGCAGCCATGGAAAACCTAGGATTCGAAAACATATCGGAATTATCAGATACCTTGGAGATAGTGGATGCCAGTACGGAAAAACTCAATACTGTGCTGGATAAGATGCTCAAGGATGTCATTGGTGACCTGGACGGTATCCAGATTGTTGATGACAAAGCCGTTAAAAATGGTGCCATCAGCTTTGAGGATGAGATGGAATTTATCGCCAAAGAACGGGCTGCCTGGACACAAGGGTAACCCCTCAAGGAGAGAAACATGAAAAAATTAGTCAGCATCTTTTGGGCCATCGTTTTTCTGGCAGGGGCCATGCCCGTGTCTGGTGCCGATCCCCTATATCTTGAATACATGGATAAAACAGAAAGTCAGTTGAAGCAGGAAACCCGGGAGATGTCCAGGGAGATTCGAAAGTCCTTTGATATGGCGTCCATGGAAAATGCCCAGCAGAAGATAGATGCCTATGATTACCTGTCCCATTTCAAAAAAATCCTGCTTTACGGTAGTAAACTTGCCACCTATGCCAGGTATGAGGAAGATCTGGATTTTGCCCGGGACAATGAATTGTTCAAGGGGTTGCCTGAAGATGAAGAGGCCGCCCAGGAAATCAAGACCGATTTTATTGATGAAAAGTACCAGCGTATGAGTGTGGATGTTAAAAATGAAATAGAT
>JAKSAU010001110.1 GCA_022361535.1 Desulfobacterales bacterium | reverse complement strand
TCACAATATACCAGCCCGTCCTTATAATTGTATGGTGAAATGCCCAGCCACCATTGCCATATTTGAGCTTGAGCTACTACCAGGTCGTTGTGAATTGTTCTTGCAGCCCACAGTGCCGGGTGTATCCCCAAATCTCTGCCGTTGCCGTCAATCTCGTTATCTCTGTTTCCCAGGATACAATATTCTGTTTCTGAATAATTTAAGCCGTATTGATCGAGCTTAGCTCTAAGGCTCTGACGTTTGGTAACTATATTTTCTACCGTGTCTGTCCAGTAACTATGGCTAGAGATTGCATTTCCAATGCTATTACCTATAAAGTCAGATGAACCTGTGTCAAAGAATTCGTAAATATGGTTTCCTTTATATCCGCCTTTGCTGTACAGATAATCAATCTGGCCGCTATCACAAAGTTCTATTTCTGTATGGATGTTTCTGCTGCTCAGCTCGTTATGTAGAACTCTGGTAAACTGGGCTATATCGGTATTGCTGTATCTGCAGCCTTCCTGATAGGCATGGCCTGGGTCGCTGGACTTTTCATTCCAGTCCCATTCAGGTTCATTTAACGGAGAAATATTTTCAAATTCTATTCCTTCAACATCTCTAAAATGCTCTAGTACGTCAGCCAGGTATGTAGCAAAATCCTGGTGTTTGGCCGGGTCAAGATTTGTCGAGCCGACAGAAGGGTCGCAAAATGCATATCCGTTTTTGGTCATTGTGTATGGCGGGCTGTTTGAGAATGCAGTAAACTGATCGAGCCCTCTTTCCTTTGCCAATTGCATAAAGTTTCTCTGCCCGCTACATCTTGTCCAGTCGTATCCGGTCAGGCTGCTATTATAGTAAAAATCAGCTCTGCGCCATTGGTCGTATATTGTTCGCGGGCTTTTTCGTGAGCTGCCCGCACCAAGGTTTACTCTCCAACCGGTCAAACCTATTCCTTTAGGGCTGCCATCCGGATGAAGTTTTGAACTGAACAACAGGTCAGCCATATAGTTGACTTTTTCTTCAGGCCAGTTACCCACAAATTGTACTGACCAGCAGTCAGAAGCACCAAAATTCTTTATCTTCTGTCTGGTGTTGCTCAGGTTCATGGTTATTTCCAAGGGCGAATCTTCCAGGTACTTAAGGCTTTCTGTGCCTGGAATGATAGTAACGTAGTCACTATTTTCTGTTGGGGGGTATCCGCCTGAAAT
>JAKSAU010001101.1 GCA_022361535.1 Desulfobacterales bacterium | reverse complement strand
CCATGTCAAACATTGAGGCAGAACGGCCCAGATGTTCAAGGTCAAACTTTTCGATAAGCTCATCCCGTTCAAAAAATTCCTGGTCTCCGTGGGACCAGCCTAAGCGCACCAGGTAGTTAATCAGGGCATCGGCGAGAAATCCCATTTTTTGGTATTCACCAACAGACATGGCGCCGTGGCGTTTGCTCAAGCGAGACTTGTCAGATCCCAACACCATGGGAACGTGGCCGAACACAGGAAGGTCTGCACCCAATGCCTGATAGATGAGCATCTGTTTTGGCGTGTTGATCAGGTGGTCGTCACCCCGGATAATGGTATTTATCCCCATGGTAATGTCATCGATGACCACAGCCAGGTTATACATGGCCACCCCGTTGCTGCGCTGGATGATAAAATCATCGATTTCAGCATTTTGAAAGGCGGTATTACCTTTGACAATATCTTCTACCACAGTAACGCCTGTGTCAGGAGTTTTCAGCCGCACCACAGTGTTTTCTGATTTTTTTAGACCGCGTTCCCGGCATTTGCCATTGTACATGGGCTTTAAGCCTTTTGCCTTTGCCTCTTCACGCATGGCGTCTACTTCTTCCGGGGTGCAGTCGCAGTAATAGGCGTGGCCGGATTCAATCAGGCGGTCAATATGTTCATTGTAAATGTCATGGCGCTGGGTCTGAAAATAAGGTCCGTCATCCCAGTCCATGCCCAACCACTCCATTGACTCCAGGATGGCATCCACAGATTCTTTTGTTGAACGAACCTCGTCAGTATCTTCGATTCTCAGAACAAATTGGCCTTTGGTTTTCCTGGCATAAAGCCAGTTGAAAAGCGCGGTTCTTGCTCCGCCGATATGCAGATAGCCCGTAGGTGACGGGGGGAAACGGGTTATTATGGTTTCCATATGGTCTCCAAATGGTTAAGTGTAAATTCAGGTATGCTTCACGCTTTCATACAGCCTTGTAAAATTTACAATATTTATGGAAAGCTAAGCATAAGCAGTGTAAAATCGATGCCTTATCTACCATAATTCAGGTAAATAAAGCAATATGGCTTGAAATTTTCTTTAAAGACGAATACTCTTGATTCATGGCAGGGGCACTCATTGGTATACTGCCAGTTCTGTTTTTCACTTCTACGCTTGCTTCTTGTTATCGCCAGTGATTGTTCATTCCATAAGAGTTCAACAATAAATATAATAAGGAGGCATTATGATACCATCATTTCGTATCCAGGCTCTCCATGATATGTTTTCCGGTGTTACCTCAGGTGAGTGGATTGTTTTTACCATCGGTGCAGGGATTGGTATTCTTATTTGGGTGAGTATTTACCGGGCTTTTTTACGCAGGTTCATCCGAACCCTTTATCGGCTGACAAAAAAAGAGGTTCTGGGTATTTTAGCCCAAGCTGTTTTAGGTGCTGCCATTGTATTCCCCAATGTCCTGCTGTTTAATCTGGGAGAAATACACAGAAATTTTTTGATAGCTGCCTTTGCCCTGACTGGTATGCTTTTTGGCCTGTGGGTGCTGCTGCCTGAAGAACCGGAAAATTGATAGTGTTTTTGCCTTAATCCGGCCTTGACCGGTAAAAACCTCGCTGCTAAATCTCCTCGGTCGTCCTAACCGCTCCGAAGTTCTAAAATGTACCAATGTAAAAATTGACTTTAGACAATAAGCCTAACTTATAAATGGTTTTTAGAGCCAGCGCTTAATAGCAGATATTTTCTCCCAGAGTCTGCTTTGCAGATCCGTCTCGGACGTCAAGAAGTCTACAGTTCCATTTTCCTTTTTCAGTAGTTACTGCAGGAACGGCATTGATAACGGGACCTTTCCCACCAGGCCAGCGTGCATCAAGGTGAATAACTTCTGGTTTTTTAATCCAAAATTTATCCTGTAATACAATATTACCACTTGAGAAACGTACATTATTTATAGAAGCAACTCCTTTTGCAGGTACAAGCTTCTCAATTTTTGCATATTGAGAGCCCATTCCTCCCTGCCGGCCATCCTTCCATTTCCCAGCAATCGTCAACCGCACGGCTGTGACAGTGACGGGTTGCCCTCCAACATTTATTAATGTGAAGCTGGCACGCCCCTTGATTTTATGTAGTAGGTCACCGTCACTGTCTCTGAAGCTTCCGTGTTGCGAATAAGATAGATCCCGAAGACAAACAAGCACCATCGGTTTTTTATCCAATTTTACTTTTTTACGTTCTATATATTCCAGTATCTTAATCGTACTACTGATTAAGTCGTCTAATATCCCGGCATGAGAAGGGGTTGGTAAACAGATTATTAGTATTGCTGTGATATAAGAGGTGATGCGGGAAAGGGTTTGAGTTGTCATTGGCTTTCCAGAAATCATGACGTAATCCTCCTTTTGGACAGACTTTTATGTTTTAAATAACGTGATACAAAATGCTAATTCGCTTTTTAGGGAACATGTAACACGCCAGGATTAAACAAGTTTTAGAAACATGAGAGGCTGTTAAAAAGAAAATCTAAAAGACTATTCGTTTCAGAAGCAAGGCCGCTTAGGTGCTAAAAAATCAAATCGTTGAGTGTCAAACAGTAAATCGCGTCTCATTTTCTGTTCATAGCCAACTTAATTGCAGATAATCATTCCCATTTAAAAAAACAATAGTAGATAAAATTCACAAAGCTGAGAATTAAATCGGTCTAAAAATCAAATTTATTGGAGATTAAGTATCTTCTTATCTGAATTTGCGATAATAAACAATACATTCAACTAATTTGTTTGAATTACCACGGTCCGGTTGCCGGTAAAAAAGCTTCTTAGATATACAGTAACAATTCTATTCTTATTGACTTCAAATAAAAATTAGGGTAAATATGTTTGTTTTATTGATTTGGCAAAATGAAAATGAAATACAAATAAAATAGTATAGTTAGGAGAAACCAATGGCAGTACCTAAGCAGAAAAGCTCCAAGGCAAGAGGAAGAAAAAGACGTACCCACTACAAAACCAGCGCACCAACCGTATCGGTATGCCCGGAATGTCAGGAGCCTAAGCTTCCCCACACCGCATGCCCTGAATGCGGCGCATACAAAGACAGAAACGTGAATGACGGTGTTGAAGCCGAAGCATAATTCTTTCTGTATGATTTAAGGAGTCGGACATGACCATTGAAACCAAAGTAAAGAAAGTGATTGCTGAAAAAATTCCGGATGTTGATATTGACGATGTCGTACCTGAGGCCTCTTTGATCGAAGACCTTGGCGCTGATTCTTTGACCATCGTTGAGCTTGTTATGTCCATGGAAGAGATTTTTGAAATCGAAATAGATGATGATGCGGCTGAAGGACTCGTAACTGTCCAGGATGCCATTGATTTCATCAAGGCAAAATCTTAATCGACCACTTGGTCAAAGGGCCGGATTGAAATGGATAAGGATAAGAAAATCATCATCGGCAGTGATCACGCCGCCTTTGGATTAAAAGAAAAGGTAAAGGACCTTTTGTTTAACCTTGGGTATGGTGTGGAAGATGCCGGCACCCATAGTGAAGAATCTGTCAACTATGCAGATTTCGGTAAAAAAGTTGCCGGGGCTGTTTCCAATGGAGAATTTGCAAAAGGTATTCTGCTTTGTGGTACAGGTTTGGGAATGTCCATGCAGGCCAACCGGTTTAAAGGGGTTCGGGCTGCTCTGTGCTCAGATATCTTTTCCGTAAGAATGAGCCGGCAGCACAACGACTCCAACGTCCTGGTTATGGGTGGACGTGTGGTCGGTGATATCCTGGCATTTGAACTGGTCAAGGAATGGTTGAATACCCCCTTTGAGGGTGGGCGCCACCAGGAGCGGATAGACACCCTGGATAGTTGATACAAACGACAATCTGTTATGGTCGAGCGGTGACCGGCTGAGTAAGGAGGCTTAAAGCAGAAAGCATGCAGTACATTGAGACAAGTGATCCTGAGATTGCCAAGGTAATAGAAAACGAAGCTGTCCGCCAGGAATACGGACTGAACCTCATTGCCTCGGAAAATACGGTAAGCCGTGCAGTGATGGAAGCCCAGGGTTCCATCATGACCAATAAATATGCAGAAGGGTACCCAGCCAAAAGATACTACGGCGGGTGTGAGTTTGTTGACCAGGCAGAAGATCTGGCCATTGAAAGAGTTAAAAAGCTTTTTGGTGTAGAGCACGCCAATGTCCAGCCCCATTCAGGCTCCCAGGCCAATATGGGGGTTTATTTTGCATTGCTGTCCCCTGGTGACAATATTCTTGCTATGGATCTATCCCATGGCGGTCATTTGACTCATGGGGCCGGTGCAAGTTTTTCAGGCCGGCTTTACAACTTTACCCACTACGGTCTTGACCCGGAAACCGAAACTATTGATTTAAACCAGGTTGAAGACCTTGCCAAACGCACCAATCCCAAAATGATTGTTGCTGGTGCATCTGCCTATCCCAGAATTATAGACTTCAAAGGGTTTGCCGAAATCGCCAAAAGAACAGGGGCCCTGTTCATGGTCGATATGGCACACATTGCAGGTCTTGTGGCCGCTGGTGTTCATCCGTCTCCGGTCGGGTTTGCCGACGTTATCACCTCTACTACGCATAAAACACTTAGAGGTCCAAGAGGTGGGTTGATCCTATCCTCGGACAAGCATGGAAAAGCCATCAACTCTCAAATTTTTCCGGGTATCCAGGGCGGTCCGCTCATGCACGTTATTACAGCCAAGGCTGTTGCATTTAAAGAGGCGCTGTCCCCTGAATTTACTTCTTACCAGAAACAGGTGGTCAAAAACGCTGCTGTTCTTGCCCGGGTGCTCATGGACCGGGGATATAAGCTTGTGTCAAATGGTACAGACAATCACATGGTTTTGGTGGATTTCTCAAGCCGGGATTTAACCGGTAAAGAAGCTGAAGAAAGACTCGGCCGTGCAAATATCACAGTAAATAAAAATACCGTGCCCAATGAAAAACGCAGCCCCTTTGTAACCTCCGGTATCCGTATAGGGGTACCGCTGATTACATCCAGGGGTATGGCTGAAGAAGCAACCACAGCCATTGCCGGTTTTATCTGTGATATTCTGGATGATGACGCCAATGTAGCATCGGTTGCTGCAAAAGTTAAAGATCTGTGCAGCCAATACCCATTATACGAGAAGACGCCTGCCCAATGACGACCATTCTGCCTGTTCCCCCAAAAGATACCGGTTCCGGACGCCCTTCATGGGATGAGTATTTTATGAGTATTACCGACCTTGTGGCTTCCCGGGCCACCTGCACCAGGCGAAAGGTGGGAGCAGTGCTGGTCAAAGAAAAACGGATTCTTTGCTCCGGCTACAACGGCGCACCTTCTCATGTGCCCCATTGCAGTCAGACAGGTTGTTTAAGAGAACAACTTGATGTGCCGTCGGGGGAAAAACATGAACTTTGCCGGGGGGTGCATGCCGAGCAAAATGCAATTATCCAGGCAGCCTATCACGGAATAACAGTAGCAGGCTCGCATCTTTACTGCACCACACAACCCTGTTCCATCTGCGCAAAGATGATCATCAACGCAGGGATCACAAAAGTATATTTTAAAGAAGGATACGACGATCCTCTATCCCTGGAAATGTTCGACCAGGCCAACGTGGAATTGGTTCGAATTGACACATAAATAGGATTTTAAAGAGGCTGATATGAAATGCCCATATTGCGGAAAACTGAACACCAGAGTGGTTGATTCGCGTCCGGGCAAAATAGAATTCGAAGTCCGGCGCAGAAGAGAATGCCAGGCATGTGCCCAGCGGTTCACCACCTATGAGAGGGTGGAACAGGTCCCTGTCATGATTGTTAAAAAAGACAGCCGCAGAGAAGAGTTTGACAGGGAGAAAATCCTTAAAGGAATTAAAAAAGCTTGTGAAAAAAGGGCAATCAGTGTTGACCAGATCGAGGATATGGTTGATGCAATTGAAAGAGACCTTCGGGAAGGCAATGACCGTGAGGTGTCCTCAAAAGTGGTTGGGGAAAAAATTATTAATGCCCTAAAAGATGTGGATGATGTCGCCTATGTCAGGTTTGCTTCGGTGTACCGTGAATTCAAAGATGTAGCCGATTTCCTCGAGGAACTTAAAGGTCTATTACCCCAGGAGTGCCAGTCTATAGAACTGGATCAAATGGGGGCGCAAGATAATACCGATGACTGATCAGGAATACATGGCCCAGGCCTTGGTTCTCGCTGCCAAAGGCAAAGGGTTTACCTCACCGAATCCCTGTGTGGGAGCCGTTGTTGTCAAAGACGAAAAAGTTATTGGCAGAGGGTTTCATCCCAAAGCAGGCGGACCGCATGCCGAAGTGGTGGCCATTGATGATGCCATTGCAAATGCAAAAGATCAACTTTCCGGTGCGACCATCTATGTGACGCTTGAACCCTGCAATCATTTTGGCAAAACCCCTCCTTGTACCCATAAAATTCTTGAGGCAGGCATTACCCGCGTGGTTGTGGCCTGCAAAGACCCTAACCCTTATGTCAGCGGCGGCGGAATTGGCTTTTTGGAAGAAAAAGGCCTGGATGTAAGCTGGGGGCTGATGGAAGAGGAAGCCAAAACCTTGATTGAGGAGTTTATCTGGTTTACCCAAAACGATAAACATCCTTTTGTTACCTTAAAATGTGCGGCAACCCTGGACGGTCATATTGCCACCCGTACAGGCGATTCCCAGTGGATAACCAATGCAGAATCCCGTGGGTACGGCCATGAGTTGCGCCACCAAAATGATGCCATACTCATTGGTTCCGGCACTCTGCATGCTGACAACCCTTCCCTTACGGCGCGGATTAAAGGATTGGAAACCAGAGATCCCGCACGCATTATCCTGGATACCAATCTAAGTATTGATGAAAACGCCAAGGTAATTACACAGAACTCGCTTGCCCCGACAATTATAGCAGCAGGGCCTGACGTGCCTGAGGATAAAGCAAAGCGGCTTGAGGAAAAAGGCGTTCAAATTTTGCGCTGTGAACTTGACGGAAACAGGGTTGATTTAAATCAACTTATGATTAGATTAGGAAGCATGTCCATATCCAGTGTCTTAATAGAAGGCGGCGGACAAGTGGCTGCTTCGGCACTTGCGGCCGGGATTGTAAACAAGGTCTGCTATTTTTTGGCGCCCAAGTTTTTGGGCGGCAATGACGGCATTCCGGTGTTCAAAGGCCAGGGCCCGGAAAAAATTAAAGATGCTTTTGAGCTGAACCGGGTATCTACACGTCATTTCAGTGCAGATATTCTGGTCACAGGTTACCTTGACCGTGGAAAGAGGGCAGGGAGTTAAGTCGTGTTTACCGGTATCATAGAAAGCTTTGGCACCATCAAGCGTATTGAATCCAGCGGAGAAGGCAAGGTATTGCTTATTGGCTGCGACCTGGATCTTTCCCAAAGTAAGATCGGTGATTCCATCGCTGTAAACGGAGCCTGCTTGACTGCTGTCAGTCTTGGTACCCACGAGTTTAAGGTGGATATGGCGCCTGAAACCGTATCCAGAACAACGTTCAAAAAAATGGGACCCGGCACCCGGGTGAATATTGAACGGGCGCTTAAGCTGTCAGACCGCATTGACGGTCATCTGGTGTCCGGCCATATCGATGGTACCGGAACCATTACTTCCATTCAAAACAAGAGCAACGCAGTAATCCTTGACGTAACCGTGCCGGAAAATTTGGCTGCCGACATGATCGAGAAAGGATCCGTTGCCATAGAAGGAATCAGTCTGACCATCAACCGGTGCTGGGACACAGGTTTCTCTGTCAGCATTATCCCCCATACCGCCAAAATTACTACAATCGGGTATAAAAATGTGGGAGATGAGGTCAATATTGAGACAGATATGCTGGGCAAATATGTACGACAATTTTTAACCAAGGGGGGAGGCAGTGCCAATGACGGCTCAAAAACCGGATCTGACATCAGTATGTCCCTTCTTGCCAAAAACGGATTTTTATAATCCAAACTTTATTGTAAGCGTTAGGGGACAAAATAATGCCGCATTTAACCATTGAACAGGCAATTGAAGATATTAGGAACGGTAAAATGGTCATCCTTGTGGATGATGAGGACCGGGAGAATGAAGGGGACCTGACCATGGCTGCAGAAGCCGTGACCCCGGAAGCCATCAATTTTATGGCAAAATACGGCCGGGGACTGATCTGTCTTTCCCTGGATTCAAGTATTGCTGATAGACTGGATTTGCCTTTAATGGTGGATCACAACACGTCTCAGTTTGAGACCGGTTTTACCGTTTCCATTGAAGCAAAGCGCGGGGTGACTACGGGTATTTCTGCAGCTGACAGGGCTACTACCATTCTCACAGCTGTGGCTGACGACACTACACCTGCCGATATTGCCAGGCCCGGCCATATCTTTCCCTTACGCGCACGGGACGGCGGGGTTATGGTCAGAATCGGCCAGACAGAAGGATCTGTGGATCTGGCACGTTTGGCTGGCTTGAAACCTGCCGGTGTTATTTGTGAGATCATGGATGACGACGGTACCATGGCCAGGATGCCTTCTCTTGAGAAGTTTGCTAAAGAACATGGTATTGGTATCTGTACTGTGGCCGATCTGGTCGAGTATAGAATGAAAAACGAAAGCTTTGTAAAACGTGCCGCTGAAACCGTTATTCCCACCAAAGCCGGGGGCGATTTCAGGATTATCGCCTATGAGAATGATATTGACAACCTGACCCATATTGCACTGGTTAAAGGGGAGATTGATTCTGAAAAAGATATTCTCGTCCGGGTCCATTCCGAGTGTATGACAGGTGATATTTTTTCATCTCAAAGATGCGATTGCCAGGACCAGCTCAATAAGGCCATGGCTATGCTTGATGAAGAGGGCATGGGAGTGATTCTTTACCTGCGCCAGGAAGGCCGCGGGATTGGCCTGGTTAACAAACTCAAGGCTTATGAACTCCAGCGTCAGGGTCTGGATACGGTTGAGGCGAATGAAGAGCTTGGCTTTGACGCGGATCTGCGTGATTACGGGGTTGGAGCCCAGATGTTGGTTGACTTAGGGGTTCGCAAGATGCGTCTGATGACCAACAATCCTAAGAAGATGATCGGACTTGAAGGCTACGGTTTAAGTGTGGTAGAGCAGGTACCCATTGAAGTGGAAGCCAACTGCCACAACCAGGGCTATTTGAAATGCAAACAGGCCAAGATGGGCCATCTTTTACACATGCAATAAAAACGAATAAGGGGATAATAAAATGCCAAAGATCATCGAAGCCAATCTGGACGCCAAAGGGAAAAAATTCGGAATTATTGCCTCTAGATTTAATGATTTTATCGTGGATAAACTTGTGGGTGGAGCTGTAGACGCTCTGGTCAGAAGTGGTGCACAGGACAAAGATATTACTCTTCTCAAAGTTCCAGGCGCATTTGAGATTCCTTTGGTTGCCAAAAAAATGGTTGCCCAGGGAAAATATGATGCCGTTATCTGCCTGGGTGCTGTTATCCGCGGTGCCACCACCCATTATGATTATGTCTGTGCAGAAGTCTCCAAAGGGATTGCTACTGTGAGTATGGACGCCCAGGTGCCGGTGATGTTTGGTATCCTGACCACTGAAACCATTGAGCAGGCCATTGAACGTGCCGGTACCAAAGCCGGGAACAAAGGTTTTGATGTAGCTTTGGGTGCTGTTGAAATGGCCAACCTTTGCAAGGATATGGACTAATAAGGCATGGGTGACAGACGAAAATCCAGGGAATTGGCCCTGCAGGCGCTTTTTTCGCTGGATGTCAATGAAACGGATTCGACCCAAGGGGTTCAGGATTTTTGTGATCAGCATGAAGACGATCTGGGTGAGGCTGTTAAGCCCTTTTTCATGGAACTGGTTAATGGTGTTATCGAGGCCCGTGAGGAAATAGATCGTCTTCTGGATAAATGGGCTAAAAACTGGAAAATTTCCAGGATGCCGGTTGTAGACCGCAATATCATGCGGCTTGCTGTTTTTGAACTGCTCAAGCGTCCGGATATCCCGGCATCAGTATCCATTAATGAGGCAGTTGAGATCGGAAAGAAATTCGGTACCCGTGATTCCGGCCCGTTTATTAATGGTGTTTTAGACCGAATCCGCTCTCAAGAAAACCTATAATTCCCCAATTAGGAGGCTGTTTTGATCATACAGAAGATGGAAGTCGGGCCTATCATGGCCAATTGTTTTATTCTTGGATGTGAAAAGACAAAAGAAGCTGCGGTCATTGACCCGGGGGATGATGCAGACCGGATTCTCATGGCGCTTGCCAAAGCTGAACTTAAAGTCAAATACTTGATCAATACCCACGGTCATTTTGACCATGTAGGGGCAAATAAACGGATGAAAGAAACAACAGGTGCCCAAATAGCCGTTCATCCGGATGACGAGCCTATGCTGGTAGAATTGTCACGGTCTGCCGCCATGTTTGGTCTTTCCGCGGAAAATTCACCGCCTGCGGATATTCTGCTCAAAGATGGGGACGAGATTTCCTTTGGCGAAATTACCTTAAAAGTCATACATACGCCTGGTCATTCTCCTGGTGGAATTTGCCTGTATACGCCCGGGCACTTGTTTGCCGGTGACACGCTTTTTATGGGGTCCATCGGAAGGACTGATCTGCCGGGCGGAGATTATGATACCCTGATTTCAAGCATAAAAACCAAGCTGCTCGATTTGGATGATGATACCGTAGTTTATACGGGGCATGGTCCTGAAACCAGTATTGGCAATGAAAAACGGATGAATCCCTTCTTGAGATGATGGGTTCCCTGTTGCACCTGCCCAAAATAAAAGATATCAAGATCCGTCCCATTGAATTGGGGCTCCCCTTTGAGATGGCTGCAGCCAGGGTTGCAGATCAAAGGGGAACTGTTGTGCTCCTGTCCGGTTCTAACATGGACTGTGCCAGATTTCATTGTCTGGCCGCAGATCCATGGCTGGAACTCACAGGATATAGGGACAAACTGACACTTGGGGTAAAAGATCTGTCAGGTAAATGGAACCGGCAACACCTGAAGCAGGATCCTTTTGATCTGCTCAACGAATTGACTGCCAGTTTATCATTACCGGAGCTTAAAACGGATCTGCCTGTGACAGCAGGTTTGTTTGGGTACTTTGCCTACGATCTCAAGGATATGATCGAAGAGCTTCCCCGGACCTGTGCAGATACATTTTTACCGGACATATCCCTTTTTGCTCCCAGTATTCTTTTGATACAAGATAGAAAGACCGGGCAGACATTTCTTTGTACCCCCCTGTTTGATCATGCTGACAGTGAAGACAAGTTAAAAAACAGTGAGGCGTCCTTTTTAAAACAATTGGATCGCCCTTGGGACCGAAAAGGGTTTTCCATTGACAGCAGAGGGTTTACTTCTTCGTTTACAAAACCGGAGTATGTCGCTGCCGTATCAAAAATCATACGTTATCTTAGGGCCGGAGATATCTACCAGGCCAATTTATCCCAACGGTTTGAAACCGGATTTGAAGGGGATACATACAGCTTGTTTTTGGAGTTGTTTGACCGTAATCCAGCTGCCTTTTTCTCCTATATAAATACAGGTGATCATCAGGTGGTATCCACTTCTCCGGAACGCTTTATCCAGGTATGTGGAAAAGAGGTGGAAACCCGTCCTATTAAAGGCACCCTTGCAAGGGGTAAAACACCTGAAGAAGATAAAGCCAATGGCGAACGATTGGCTTCAAGCATCAAAGATGATGCTGAACTGACTATGATCGTGGATCTTATGCGCAATGACCTGTCCCGGGTCACCGAGCATGGATCAGTTGAAGTCACCGAGCATAAACGACTTGAACCATATGACAATGTCTTTCACTTGGTCTCAGTTGTAAAGGGTGAACTTCAACCGGATAAAACCTGTGTGGATCTTATTAGGGCAACGTTTCCCGGTGGTTCCATTACGGGTTGTCCAAAAATTCGGTCCATGGAGATTATTGATGAATTAGAGCCGGTAAAGCGTCATGTATATACCGGTTCTATCGGGTACATTAGTTTTCACGGGACTATGGATCTTTCCATCGCCATTCGTACGGCTACCATTAATAATGGGCAGCTTGTTTTTTCTGTTGGCGGCGGCATTGTATATGACTCTGATCCTGAAAAAGAATTTCAAGAGACATTGGATAAGGGAAAAACGTTGATGGATACCCTTATGGATGCAGCGTCAGGCCAGTCGTCAGGTCATGTAAAAGCCTGGGTCAATGGAAAGCTTATCCACCAGGACAAGGCAACTATTCCTGCTGCAAGCCAGGGGGTACAATACGGGGCCGGATT
>JAKSAU010000647.1 GCA_022361535.1 Desulfobacterales bacterium | reverse complement strand
TAATTTGAACAATTTATAGTTTCGAATACGATAAAAAAAGGCCGGGAATTTCCCGGCCTTTTCATTTTTGAGTGCTACCAGATTTCGGGATAGGCTACATCCACGAAGTTCTGTTCCATTTTGAATTTATGGTCCCGTTCCATGGATGCAAGGTCCTGGAACACAAGTTTTAATTCAGGGTCTTCACAGTTTTCCGCCAATGCCATATATTTTTTCATGGCGATTTCTTCGTTTTTCATGGCAAGGCCAATGGCATTTTTTAGATCCATATCAGGTGTTACTTCAGGCATTTCAATTGTTTCTGCAACCTTGAAATCCTTATCACAGTCAAAATGGGCCGTGGTAATGTTTTCCTGGTTCAAAATTTTGGTCAGGATCTGCTCATGTTTGCCTTCTTCTTTGGCAAAACTTTCAAATGTGGTTTTCAAAAAATCGTCTTTAATGCCCTGGGCGATTTTTTCATAGAATTGTCTGGCATCAATTTCACTTTGGATGGCGTCCTTGATCACGTCTTTGTATTGTTCCAAATTCATAAGATTCTCCTTGTCGGACTATAGATGAGTTGATATCGCAAGCAATGTCACATCATACCCCAAAGCAAAATGGACTGCAACCAGTGAACCGTATCTTAAGAAGTTGATAGTAAATAATGGCTCTGAAAGGATTATTTTTCTTATTGTTTTGCATGTTGCAAGTGTTGGATTTTGTTTGGTAAAAAGTGCTTTACATGGAATAACATATTGAGTATTATGTGAAATGTGATTCAATCCCCACAAAAAAGGAGCTCATATCATGCCCAGATTAATAGACCGTAAAGCAGTCGAACGTATTCATGAGTGTGCCGTAGATATTTTGTCAACCGTTGGCGTTGAGTTTGATACGACTGAAGCACAGGCGCTTTTTAAACAACATGGTGCTAAAGTAGAGGGGAAAAAAGTTTTTATTTCACAAGCACTTCTGGATAAAGCCTTAAAGGCTATGCCGGCCCGCAAACATGATTCCACCGGTAAAAAACGCCTTATTGCAGGCACGCCGTTTTCAAACGCTCCTATGATACTGGATGATATGACAGGCAAAAGCCGCCAAGGTAATATTGAAGATGTCATTAAAATGTACCAGCTTGCCGAAACGTCTGATCTATATGAATCTGTCAACCCGGGTGTTGTTGATCCTGAAGGCAATGACAGTGATGACCCGTTTATCGCCCAGATCGCCATGATGCTGAAATATTCAGACAAATGGCCCGGTTTAGGTGTGCATGCCACGGCATCCAATTCCAAGAACGGGGATGTGTATACCAGTGCCAAAAAAGCGGTTCAGCTGATTAAAGAAATCCGGGGTGATGATCAAAATCCTGTTATGGGGCAGGGGATTTGCCCGACTGCACCGTTATCTTATAGTGAAGACGGACTTATTAACCTAAAGGTTTTGGTTGAAGAAGAACAGAATATTACCATTGTTCCGTGCACCTTATCGTTTATGACCGGTCCGGAAAGTCTCATGGGAATTGTGGTACATGATATCGCCATAGCTCTGGCAGGGATTGTGTACATCCAACTGTTGAAACCGGGTACCAATGTCTCGTTCAGTTCGTCCTCTACAATGACTGATATGAGAACAATGCAGCCTGTATACGGAAGCCCTGAATATCTGAATGCCCAAATCATGTTTTATGAGGTGTGCTGTCATCTGGGTATTCATTGTACGCTTTCCGGATGTCTTTCGGACGGTACAAAAAATGACTACCAAACCGGCTATGAATCCTGCTTAACTGCCATGGCCCCGTTTGCCATGACGGATGTGGAAGAAATATGGTGCAGCCCGGGACATATGGCTGCTTTTGCAGGTGGAAGCTTTCATAAGCTGATATTTGATGAGGAATTGATCATTAATTGCAACCGCAGTCTTCAAGGTCTTAATCTCGCATTTGATCCGCTGATTAAAGACAAACTTGAAAAATCCCTTGAGACAAAAAGTTTTCTTACCGTAGGAGACACAGGGATCTATAGAAAAGAACAGAGGATCACGAAGATCTTTGATAAACGTGGCATACGCACTGATGATGCACTAACACAGGACGATATACACCAATATGCACAAAACGAGATAGACCGGCGCCGTAAAGAATATGTGCTGCCGGAACGCAGCAAGGCTCAGAAGGCATTGCTATCCAAGTATTTACCATCAAAATGTAAATACTAAAGACGGCTACAATTCAATATAGGTTTTGAATATTGCTACGGCATCACCGCCTATTTTTACAAGCACAGGTTGGTTGTCCTTAATTGAAACCCGGACCTCAACAATACCTTTTCTGTTGATGGCTTCACCCTGGACACCCTTAAATGAAAACAGATCCCCTTTGGGTTTCACCAGTTTATTATGAACCAGGTAGGCGCCAAGTGGGCCGTTTGCATTACCTGTGACCGGATCTTCATTGATTCCGATGGCAGGGGCGAACATTCTTCCGTGACTTAACACATCTTGATCGTTCAAAGAGAGTGTAAATACAAAATATCCGTTGCATTGTATTGTGCTGCTAAGCGCTTTTAACTGGTGCAGATCCGGGTTGAGTTGATTAAGTTCTTTTTTGGATTTAATACCGATCATGACCTTGCCATGGCCTGTTGATGCAATCTGGATAGGGCATTGTTCGTCTATATCTTCCAATGAGAGTCCCAAAGCGTCCAGCAGTTTGTTTTGGATATCATTTGATAATACCGGTAAGATTTCAATATCCCCCTGGGTCATCCATATCTTTATGCTGTCGTCAGTGCGCTTTATTTCAAATGGAAGGATGCCGATATTTGTTTTGATTTCAAGAACACATGAGTCCAGGTTGTCTTCAATTGCTTTGGCATACATGGCTGCAATGGTGGCGTGGCCACAGGTCGGCACTTCCATTGTGGGAGTAAAATATCTTATTCTCCCGTCACAATCTTTTGTATCAGGGCTGAACAAAAATGCAGTTTCCGAGTTGTTTAATTCCCTTGCAATTTGCGACATCTGAACATCTGAAAGGCCGTCTGCATTGGTAACTACCCCGGCAGGATTGCCTTTAAATCTTGTTTGTGTAAATGCATCTATCTGATAGATTGTATATTTTTTCATGGCTCCTCTATTAAATTGAAAAAATTAAAGGCAAAAGAAACAAGATCAACCCCAATGAAAAGAAAGCGATCATCCGTTTTGATATAGGTTCTTTAATACCCATATATATCGGTTGGAGAACAAATATACGAATTAACCAAAAAATGACTATTCCAAAAAGAAGGGACTTGCCGACAGGACCGTCAAGCATCTGCCTGCTGTGGAATATCGGGATATAGGCAAGGATCAGCCAAAATACGCCAAGGCACCAATTCATAATTTTCAAAGGCGCCTCTACAAGGGGACGTTTGTCCGTGGGGATATGAATCAGAATATCATTCCAGGCCATAGATTTGGGGAGTACCACGTGGAGAATAGCACATAAAAGGTGATGAAAACCGCCTATTTTTAGAAGCAGGGTCAAGCTCATAAAGCCTCCTCAATTAAAAAGAAATACAATTGAACCTTAGAAAAATGAATCAGTATTCAGTATATGTTTTTTGCTATCAGAATCATATCCCGCATACAAGAGAAAAGAATTTATTTGCAGCAATATCAATTTTAAGGAATGGTTGACCTTGGGCAAAGTGTTGATATGATGGATTCAAGTAGGCCAACCTCAAAGAGGAGAATACCATGATCGAATTTATTGATATCGGGATTGAAAATGTTGTGGCATACCGGCTGGAAGGAAAAATATCTACGGATGAAATGACCGAAATCCTGGATCTGTTCCGAAGCATTATTGAAAAAGGGGATAAGATCAATATCTATCAGGAAATTACAAGTATTGGCGGGGCTGAGCTTTCTGCCTTGAAAGAAAAACTTAAGTTTTTTATGGATGTGGGACTGTCCAATTTCAACCGGATTGCTGTTGTGGCGGATAAAAAATGGATACCCAAACTGATAGATGTCGAAGGTAAGATTTTTAAAAATGTTGATATGAAAGGGTTTTCCATGACTCAAAAAGAAGACGCCCTGGAATTTTTAAAGAACGCATAAAAAACGGGCCGGTGTTTAAAAAACACCTGCCCTAAAATTATCTTTTCATAAATTTACTGATTAGAAGTGACCTAATGGTCCACCAAGGTGATCCACCCAGATATCAACATACTCATCAAATTCTGCGGTACCTTTAAGAATGATTTCGCATTTGATGCCAGCTGAGGAAAGAATAGATTTCCAGGAATCTTCTTCGTCACCTGCCATATCATTTTTGGCATGGTCGCCGGCAACTGACATAAAAGGCATGAGCCAAGCTTTTTTAATCTTTTTGGCTTGGAGCCAACCGGTGATATTCGGAATTTCAGGGTAGCCTTCAACATTCCCGATAAAAATGTTGGGATCAGACAGCTGAACCTGGAACATGAGTGCAGCGTAGAAGGCATTGGCCGGGTGATGGGTGCCATGGCCCATCAGAACAACCGCTTCATTTTTTTTGCGTGCTTTAGGAATGTTGGCGAGAATGGCAGCTTTTACCCGTTCTAAATCTTTCTGGGTGGCAAGTAACGGGTAGCCCAGAATGACTGATTCAAAAGCGCCCATCGCTTTATAACCACCGACGACTTTTCTAAGGTCATGGTATTCTGCACCGGCGATGGTGTGCAGACTCTGCACCGCCACATGAGTGAATCCCTGGTCTGCCATCTTGGCAAGGGCCACTTCAGGGGAATCTAAATGTTTACCTGCTTTGGCAAGTTTATGGCGGATGATGTGAGATGTATACGCCCAGAAAATGGGGGTATCAGGATAAGCAGCCTTGGCTTTTTTACCAATATTTTCAAAGGATACCTGTGCACTGTCTTCACTGGAGCCAAATGCTACCAAAAGGATTCCAACTTTTTTTTCTTTTGCTTCACCGTGGTGTCCTGCAAATGCGTTTGAGCTATATACAATTGCCAAACCACAGATAAGGGCCATAAAAACATACTGTTTTAAACTTTTGAGCTTCATCAACATAACCTTTCTAAATTTTTAAATTTAAATCAAATGTCTTCTGGTAAACATGCCAAAAGAGGGTAAACAAAATATATGCAGACCTAATCCTTAAGTTCAAAGGCCGGCTGACTATCTTTACCCAGAGGGTGTCCCTGGGCTCTGTAAACAAATTGGTTGCTGCCAAACTCGTAATCCGGTGCTGAAGATGTTCCATCTTCATGAAACGAAGTCCTGTAAAATTTTCCGTCGGTTTCAAGGCTGTAATCCGGTTGATCTGACCAGCCTTGGGGATGAAAAGCTGTCCTGAAAAGGTTACCGTCCCTTAATACATAAACAGGTAAATCCTGCGACGCATTATCTGACAATTTGAATAATTTTGGATGCGGGTGTTGCATACAGTCTCCTTAAATTAAATCAAGCGAGTTAACAAAAAACAAAACCCCGGACCGATTTTTACAATCGATCCGGGGTATCCCTTTTTTTATCCAAGATCTTCTCCTGCCCCGGTACCACGCGGGACATGTCATATGGTTCTCCAGGCAGGTCTTCTGACTTATGGATCATCCTAATGACTGCGCCTTCCCACCGGCTTATAAACCGGAAGTGGCATTTTGCAGCGGTCGTCACCAATTACAGCGGCGGGTCCGTTCCGGATTTACACCGGATTCCCTTTTGGGCCTTAACGGCACCTGGATAAAGTTTAAATAGAAAAAAAATATTGAAAAAGCAAGGCAAAAAATTGTGGGGAAAAATTTTTTAAGATTTAATCAAGCGCGTCCAAAATGGCTTGGCAGGCTACCTTAGAGCCGCCTTGCCGTGACGTTATATATTCCATAGCTTTTTGCTTATTATCAGCGGTGTGGGCTTTTGAACCCAAAGTATTGACCATGGTTTGGGCTGCATCTTTCCAATCTTTGGATTTAATCACGATGTCGCAGTCAAAAATCTCTTTGCCCACCCAAAAAAAGTCATCCCAATACGGGCCGGTTATAGTGGGAATACCTAAAACCGCGGGCTCCATAAAGTTTTGCCCGCCTAAAGGGCACAGGCTTCCGCCTACAAAAACTGCATTTGCATGGGCGTATGCGTTGCGCAGTTCTCCGAACCGGTCCCATAGGATAACGGCAGGGCCTTGTATGGGGGTGTTTAGTTCTGAACCTAACACAACATCCAAACCCTGTTTTTTAACTTGCTTTAAAAATGGCGCAATTCGGTGCATGTGTCTTGGGAAAAGTGCAATAACCTGGTGCGAACAATCCTTTTTTAACGCAGAGATCAGTTTTATAATCTGCGGTTCTTCCTGGCGCCTGAACGAGGCCAGAATAGAAAGGGGCAGGTCCTGTGGAATAAGCATACCAAGTTTGGATTGTGCATGGGCGTCTTCTTCAACACCCATATGATCAAACTTGATATTGTTCATTGTGCTGACGCGAGTGTCGGTAAAAACGTTTGAAAACCTTTTTGCATCACGGGATGATGTTGCCAGTATCAGGTCTGGTGCCATGCTGTTCCACAGCCACCTGGTCAGCTTGTAGTTCCTGCCGCTTTTTTTTGATAACCTGCCGTTGAGGATCAGTACTTTGGTTTGGCTTTGTTTTAATTCATAGAGCAGGGCAGGCCAAAGTTCGGTTTCTAAAAGCACCATAAC
Source organism: Desulfobacterales bacterium (assembly GCA_022361535.1). Next base: position 14,968 of record JAKSAU010000647.1, on the reverse strand, counting down.
CTTTGGATTTACCCTTTGAACGGCTTGTTTTACCGTATCCGGCATATCAAAGGGAAACATGTCAATTTGCAGTGTGATATTGGGATGATAAAAAGAACTGACTAGGCCGTTTTCAAGTATGTCACGTCCCTGATCCGTTGTTGTAGTTACCAGAACAGATAAGGGCTTGTCTGGTTTCAGGGCTTTTAAAATGGATACGGCAAGAAAGGCTTCCCCTGCTGATGCGGCCTGAATCCAGACGTCTGCCGGTTTAAGGTGTGTTGGGGAAATCCTCTTTTCAAAGGTTGGGGCAAGACGGCTGTTTTGCTTTAAAAAAGGCAGTGCTGCCTGCCAGAGGATATTGTAAAATCTTAAAAAATTGGGTATAAAAGCACACTTTGTCATGGGAGCATATGCTCTCATGTTTTTGGGAACTTGACAATAGGTTCTCCCCCATAAAATAATGAATGTAATTTAAGATATAAGAAAGCGATCATCCTGCCCATGAAATCAAAAACAGCCGTTCTTTCCAAGGCCAGACGGGACAAGATCATTCAACTGGTGGCCTCCTATTGGAAGCATATTGTGCTGGCTGCCCTGTGTATGGTAGTTGTGGCCGGTGCCAGCGGGTCCATGGCCTTTCTGGTCAAACCGGTTCTGGATGATATTTTTATTGACAAGAACAGGGAAATGCTGTTGTTCATTCCAGGGTTAGCGATCCTGGTTTTTTTCCTTAAAGGGGCCGGATCCTATGGGTCTGAATACCTTATGAATTATGTTGGCCAACAGATTATCCGTTCCTTTCGGAACCGGCTTTATGAAAAAATCACAGACTTGCCAATTGCATATCTTCACAAGGAAAAAACCGGGGTTCTCATGTCCCGGATCACCAATGATGTGAATATTGTAAAAGGCATGGTTTCTACTGCAGTGGTAAGCCTTTTCCGGGATTCTTTTTCTGTTGTTGCCTTTTTGTTTGTTATCTTTTACCGGGACTGGAAGCTTGCCTGCGGTGCCTTTCTTGTATTGCCCTTAGCCTTTTACCCTATTTTGATTTTCGGCCGGCGCATAAGGAGGTATTCTACCGGGACCCAGGAAACCATGGCAGATCTGAATTCCTTTCTCCACGAAACGTTTTCCGGGGCCAAAATTATAAAGATTTTCAACCTCCAGAATTTTGAGAAAAATCGATTCCATACCAAGACCAGGCGATTGTTCCGCCTGGAGATGAAAAAGGTCATGATGCGTGCCCTGTCTTCCCCTGTAATGGAGTTTTTAGGCGGACTTGGTATTGCATTTATCATCTGGTTCGGCGGTATGAGAGTCGTCAACGGAACATCCACACCAGGGAACTTCTTTTCTTTTTTGACAGCGGTCATGATGCTTTATGATCCGGTAAAAAAACTTTCCAGATTGAACAACACCATCCAGGAAGGTGTGGCAGCTGCCTCCCGTGTATTTGACGTATTGGAAGAAGATACCGTTATTCAGGAAAAATCGAATGCCGTGGTTCTGAACACCGATGCATGTGAGGTGGCGTTTGAAGATGTTTCATTTTCATACAGCCAGGATGATGATCCGGCCTTAAGCGGAATCAATCTGACAGCCGCACCGGGCGAGGTCCTTGCCCTGGTTGGTATGAGCGGTGGAGGAAAAACAAGCCTTGTGAATCTTATCCCCAGGCTCTACGATGTCACGCATGGCCGCGTAACTATTGCAGGACAGGATGTCCGGGATTTGAGTGTTTCCTCCTTGCGGGATCATATTTCCATTGTCACCCAGGAACCCATACTCTTTAACGAGTCTGTTCGGGACAATATTCGTTATGGAAAGATGGACGCCACGGATGAAGAAATTGAAGTCGCAGCAAAAGCGGCTTATGCCCATGATTTTATCAGCCGGTTTCCCAGTGGCTATGATACGGTGATAGGCGAACTTGGATCCCGGCTGTCAGGAGGGGAGAAACAACGAATCTGTATTGCCCGTGCCCTTATAAAGAATGCACCGGTTCTGATTCTTGACGAGGCAACGTCTGCTTTAGACTCTGAAGCTGAAAAAGTAGTGCAAAAGGCCTTGGAAAACCTGATGAAAGGCCGGACATCATTTGTTATTGCCCATAGGCTGTCCACCATTGATTATGCATCACGTATCATCCTGCTGAAAAACGGTGGTATTGCTGAGCAGGGAACTCACGATGATCTGATGGCCCAAAAAGGGGCCTATTATAAACTGCAATCTATGCAGGCTGCTAAAGCCTGATTCGGAACATACACACAAGGAGAGTTGCAATGGCCGTTTCAAAAGAACTGCTTGAAATTCTGGTTTGCCCCAAGTGCAAAGGGGAGGTCACATTGACGGAAAACGAAGATGGACTGGTCTGCCATGCCTGTGCCCTAAAATATGAAATTAGGGATGATATCCCTATCATGCTAATTGAAGAGGCCAAACCGGTCAAGTAATGAGTACGCCCAAAACACCGGATCCCGCCAAATTGGTCGTCTCTGTCTTCATGAAAGATAAAACCCTGTTTGAAAGGATATTTGACCAGCTTGAAGCTGTGGGCGGGCCTGTAGATATCATTTCCCCGTGGCTTGATTTTGATTTCACGGATTATTACTACAAGGAAATGGGGTCGCCTTTGTTTCGACGGCTTGTTGCATTCAAAGCCCTGATTGAACAAGATGAACTTGCGCCTATTAAACTTGCGACCAATGAGATTGAGAATAATTATCTTGAAGGGGAAAGCCGGCAGGTAAATATCGATCCCGGGTATTTGCTGTCATCCAGGTTTATCCTGGCAACAGGTAAAGAGTATTCCCACAGGATATATATCGGCAAGAAGATTTATGCGGATTTGACCCTGATGTATACCAAGCAGGGATTTAAAACTTTGGAATGGACCTATCCGGACTATGCGTCCGATGACATATTCAAGTACTTGGGCCAGGTGAGGCAAAAATACCTTGTCGACCTGAAAGCCCATAAAAGGAAAACCAAATGATAAAAAGCATGACCGCTTTTGCCAGGGCTTCCAATACCCTGGATGTACTCACGGCAGATTTGACTGTCCGTTCATATAATTCAAGGTACCTGGATTTTTCAATCCACATGCCTGAAGCCTGCCAGCCCTTTGAAGAAGAAATCAAAAAGATCATGGGGCAGTATCACTCAAGGGGGCGGCTGGAGATCCGTGTGAACTTGACGGATGAGTCACAGGATCAGGATCTGTTCGAGGTGGATACGATTAAAGCCCGGGCATATTACAAGGCCTTAAAAGAGGTGCAGGATACGTTATCTTTATCACAGGATATAGCCCTGGAAACAGTTTTAGGGGCAAGACAAGTCATTGTTGCGGCTAAAAAGGAACTGGACCAGGAACTTTTAAAACAAGTGCTTTGCGGAGCAGCGGAAACAGCAGCAAAAGAACTGGACCAGATGCGTCGAACAGAAGGGGACAACCTGTACCAGGATTTGAGCGGGAGGCTTTCAGATATAGAGACACGGATGACTGAGGTAGAGGCAGAGGCCAAATCTATCCCCCAAGTTTACAAGGCCCGACTCCAGGACCGTCTGGCAGCTATTGCCTCTGAGGACGCCGACAGTATTGATCCGGTAAGGCTTGCCCAGGAAGTGGCTATCCTTGCGGATAAAAGTGATGTATCTGAAGAGATTGTCAGAATTCACAGCCATATTAAAATGTTCAGGCAGACCATGGATACAGATGATTCCCAGGGCAGAAAACTCAATTTTCTGATCCAGGAGTTTAACCGCGAGTTCAACACCATTGGATCAAAAGCGGGGAATGCAAAACTATCCCATGCGGTGGTGGATTTAAAATCCGAACTGGAAAAAATCAGAGAGCAGGTACAGAATATCGAATAAGGGTGATCCCCTTATGATAATAGTAAAATAAAGGAAAACTATGGAACAGCTTCTTTTGAACATCGGCTTTGGCAACACTGTTGTGGCGGACCGGGTGGTGGCAATCCTCTCCCCGAATTCTTCTCCCATGAAACGAGTCAAGGATGAAGCCCGTGAAGACAGGCGGCTTATTGATGTAACACACGGCAGGAAAACCAGGGCCATTATCGTGACCGACTCCAACCATGTCATTTTATCTGCCATCCAGGCGGAAACCGTTTCATCAAGGTTCGAGGCCCTAATCCAGGGGCAGGAACAGGAAGCTGAAAAAGGATAGGATCATGGGAGCACGTCTATTTATTGTATCTGCTCCGTCAGGAGCTGGAAAAACCACGTTGGTAAGGCAGGTGCTGTCTCGGCTTGATAAGCTTTCCTATTCTATTTCCCATACTACCCGTCCACCAAGGGCAGGTGAAATCCATGGACGGGATTATTTTTTCACGGATAAGGATGATTTCCAGGATCTGGTGGACAAAGGCCAGATGCTTGAATGGGCTCAGGTTCATGACAATTTCTACGGCACGTCGCGAACATTTGTGGAAGAGAAGCTTGAGGCCGGGAACAGTATTTTGTTGGATATTGATGTCCAGGGCGGACGCCAGATCATGAACTCAAATCTTGATCCTGTTTCTATATTCATTATGCCGCCGTCCCTTAATGTTTTGGAACAACGTCTGAGGGGCAGGGGGACCGACTCTGAAGCGGTAATTCAAAAGCGTCTTGAAAATGCTGCCGGAGAAATGGAAGCACGTTTCCAGTATGATCACATTGTGATTAACGACGATCTGGACGACGCTGTAAAAGTGCTTTGCCAGGTGTTTGAAAAGGAAATGGCCTGATGGGAAAATCCGGATATAAAGGAGCCAAGTTTTCAGGTGCCGGTCATAAGAAATCCGGGAAAAAAAGACCGGGACCGCAAAAGGGGAAATCTGGTTCCATGGGGGCCGGGAAATCAGAAGTCCTTTACGGGTTTCATTCTGTATACGAGGCTCTGAATGCAGGGAAGCGGCGGTTTGACACCATCCTTTTATCAGATAAACGGTCGGACAAAAGAATAGAAAAGGTTGCCGTGTTGGCTCAAAAAGCAAATCTTGCGGTCCGGTATTTACCTGCAGATGAACTGGACCGCCTTGCCAATGGGGGCAATCACCAGGGAATTGCAGCCCACGTCTCTGCCTTTCCGGTCAAAAAGATGTCTGATATCTGGGAGCCCCTGAGAGATCGAAAGTCCCCGTTTTTTATCCTTATTCTTGAAAGTATTGAAGACCCGCATAATACAGGAGCGCTTATACGGACAGCTCTGTGCGCGGGGGCAGATTATATCATTATTCCAAAAGATCGCTCTGCCTTACCGTCTCCTGGCGTTTCCAGAAGTTCTGCCGGAGCAATGGAACATGCAGATATCTATATTGCCACCAATCTTGCCTCTTTGATGCGTGACCTTAAAGAAGAGGGCGCATGGATATCCGGCCTGGATGCAGGCGGTGACAAAGGATTGTTCGAGGCAGACCTTACCGGTGATTTGGTTCTGGTGGTAGGTGGGGAGCACAAAGGACTGCGTCCCGGTGTAAGAAAAGAGTGCGATTTTATATTGTCTATTCCCATCCAGGGGCAAGTCAATTCTTTAAATGCATCTGTTGCCGGCGGTGTTGCCATGTTTGAGGCAAAACGCCAGCGTTTGAAAATAAAATAATCCGGTATTCTTTTTCAACGTTCTTACCGGAGATCATGTATCAGTTTCTAAAGTTTACAAAAAGGCCATGGGCTGGAATTCTTATAAAGACCTGATTCAAATTACCGCCAATCAGCTAAGCCATCTGATATTTCCTGATAAATGTGTCAAATGCGGGGTCTACAACACCCGGGATAAGGACATTCCTTTTTCTGTCTGTTATTGCCCAACATGTATGGATAAACCTCTACCGTTTTACACCTCTCCATATTGCACGGTCTGTGGTGAAGTTTTTGAATCAAAAACAGGAGAAGATCATCTGTGCGAATCCTGCCTTAAAAAAACACCGGATGTGGAACGGGTAAGGGCTGCATTCGAGTATCAAGGGTTGATCAGAGAGGCTGTCAGCCTGTTCAAGTACCAGTCACGATTTAGTCTGATTTCACCGCTTGAGCGCTATTTATTCCAGGCATACAATAAACACTTTGCCGACATACCTGTTGATTTGATTATCCCGATCCCTCTTCATCCATCTAAGGCACGGAAAAGAGGTTTTAATCAATCTTATCTCCTTGCCCGTCGATTTCCAAAACTCTATCAAAAAGAGTACGGCCAGCTTCCTTCATGGAAGGTCGATTTTGCCTGCCTTGCCCGAACTAAGCCTACATCAAGCCAGACCGGGCTTGATATCAAACAACGGGAAAAGAATTTGAAGCAGGCTTTTGTATGCAAAGATAAATCCATTATTAAACATAAGCATATTCTTTTGGTGGATGATGTGTTTACCACAGGGGCGACTTGCAATGCAGCTGCCCGTGTCTTGATTAAGGCTGGTGCAGCATCTGTCTCTGCGCTTGTTTTAGCGCGTGCGTAGGCGCAAAGGTGCCAATAACAAATTGTTGCAGCGGTCCACAGGGGACTGCATTTTTAAGGTTTGCAGCAACTTTGAAACAGTGGTACTTTTAACCAAATTTGATGGAAGCCCATGTGGACCATGAATCGGAAGGTTATTTGTAAAAAAGTATAAATGAGAGCTAAATATATAGTCTTAGGTTCTTCTTTAATCCTACTGATATTTTTTACTCTTATAATAAAAGCCGGTAGTTACCTTTCATCACCTTTTCAAAGTACTATTGGAAATCCACCGAATACAATAAAAGTAGAAAAGGTCTCTTTTTCAAGTGCAAGCGGCTCTGAAATCTCAGGGTGGTTCATCCCGGGAAAAATCAGCTTGGGAGGCATATTGTTATTACATGGAGTAAGATCAAATCGTCTTCAAATGTTACAACGAGCAGAGTTCCTAAATGAATATGGTTATTCTGTTCTACTAATTGACCTTCAAGCCCATGGTGAAAGTAAAGGAAAACAGATTACATTTGGTTATCTTGAATCTATGGATGCAGATGCTGCATATGAATTTCTTGAAAATAAATTATCGAATAAACATATTGGTATTATTGGGGTTTCATTAGGTGGTGCTTCTGCGCTTTTGGGTCAATCATCAAAAAAAGCAAAGGCAATAATACTTGAAAGTGTTTTTCCATCAATTGAGGAAGCAATAAAGAACAGATTTACAATTCGATTTGGGGACTTAGGTAAATACTTAGCTCCTCTACTTACTGTTCAAATGGAACCGAGGTTAGGCATAAATGCTAATCAACTTCGTCCTATCGACCATGTGGCAAATGTAAAAGGAGCAATTTTAATTGTCTGTGGGTCACTGGACAAACATACAACATTAGATGAATCAAAACGTATATATAATCGTGCTAACAACCCAAAACAGTTTTGGGCCGTTGACGGAGCAGGGCATATAGATTTTAGTACTTTTGTTGAAGATCGTTACAAAACTAAAGTGCTTTCATTCTTTAAAGAATATCTATAAAAATAGCCAGTCTGTTAAGACGTCCGGCCAGAGGTCCTCGCTCGAACGCTTTGATCAGCGCCGCTTAACTCCACGTTCTACACAAAAAGAGAGATAGATCATGAGTATGATAGGTAACTTTAGAACCACATGCGACTTAGATATTGATGCCTTACTTGAAAGGCCACAAAGGATCGAGCTTATGCTCTATGGAGAATATTTTTCAGACAACACTAAAAAAAAGGGAATTTTCTCGTTTTTCCGCAAAAGAAAAGATGAGCCTCATGATAATTGGAAACCAATAGATATAGGTAAAGAGATCGATGTAGATAAGGCATGGCATGGTATTCATTATTTGTTGACCGGGAAGGTATGGGATGCAAGCGGGCCAGAAGCCTTTATTGTTTCAGGTGGCATTGAAATTGGTGATGTCGATGTCGGCTATGGACCATCTCGAGCCTTTAAATCAAAAGAAGTAAAAAAGATTGCAAGAAGATTAAGAGATATAGAGAAAAATAAGCTTATTGAATCCTGTGATAAGAATAATTTCTCTGAAAATGAAATTTACCCTGAAATATGGGATGAAGAACCTGAAAGCTGTTTTGGATATATCTTGGAGCATTTTGAAGCGTTGAAACATTTTGTATCTGAGGCCGCGGAAGATGGTAAAGCTTTGATCGTATATATTAATTGAAACAAATAAGATGTAGAACAAGACGCGTCAACGTTAAACTACAAAGACAAAGATCATGGTAAATAGAAGAGGTTTTTTGAAAACAGTTGGGCTGGTTTCAGCAACAGCAGTTCTTGGTGGGCTTGACACGGCATTTGCTATGAACACTGGTAAAGACACTTGGTACATGCCTGATGAGGGTGAGCCGCATCATCGAACATGGATGGCTTTTGGTGCAAGCAACAATATCTGGGGTAAGCATTTAACGCCTGAAGTACAACGCAATCTTGCGAACATCGCACTGACCATTGCTAAGTATGAACCGGTTTCCATGCTGGTTCGGCAATCAGACTTCGCAATAGCAAAACAGTTGATGGGCTCCAAGGTCGAGCTGGTCGTCTGCCCACTTGATGATCTGTGGATGAGAGATATGGGGCCTGTTTTTGTTGTGACAGAGGATGGAGAAAAGAAAACCATTGATTTCAACTTCAATGGATGGGGAGAAAAGCAAAAGTTTCATAATGATGCAAAAGTAGCTCGTTTTGTGGCAGATTTTATTGGAACAAACCACACTATATCGAAGCTGATTCTGGAGGGTGGCGGAATAGAGGTTGATGGGCAGGGAACAGCCATCATCACTGAAAGCTGCATACTCAATGACAATAGTAATCCAGCCGTTTCCAAGGCTGAATGCGAAAAAGAGTTGAAGCATCTTCTCGGGTTGGAGAAGATCATTTGGCTGCCAGGCATTAAAGGTAAAGACATCACGGATGGACATACGGATTTTTATGCTCGATTTACCACACCGGGAGTCGTTGTTGCTGCCTATGATCCAGATCCGCAGTCATTTGATCATGCAGTTACCAAACGGCATCTGGAAATCCTGCGCACTGCCATAGATGCATATGGAAGAAAACTTGATGTTGTAGTTTTGGAGGCGCCTTCACAGATCAGAGATAAATATGCCAACGATGACTTTGCTGCAGGTTACATAAACTTTTATGTTTGCAATGGTGCAGTCATCGCTCCGGAATTTGGTGACAAGAAAGCAGATGCAGATGCAAAGCAAAAACTGACGCAATTGTTCCCAAACCGAGAGATTATTTTGCTTAATATTGACGGTATTGCGGCAGGCGGCGGAGGAATTCATTGTACTACACAGCAGGAACCAAGGGTTTAGCAACCCAAGTTCACTGGAATGCCAAAAAACGGATGCGTTTTGTCTAAAAATTGCTCTTTAACTCCGGCTTTCAGAACTATTCGCCTGGATGTCTACAGCGGCAATGAAATGGTGCTATAATTGTATGAGAAACTGGGATATAAAAGGGGTGGTGAGATGTGTTTTCGAGTAGGAGTCAGCCATTTATATGTATGGAAAAACCATTAGAAATATAAGGGTTAAAATGATCGTGAACATACTCAGGGCTCTTTTTGTGTTTAGTCCACGCTATTCTGGTTTTAGTTTATTATCTGCTAGGATATGTCAATGATTGTTTGTGAAACTCAAAGGCTCCTCATTCGAAATTTTAAAATGAGTGATGTTGACTATGTGCTAAGGCAATTAAACGAGGAGTCTTTTATACAAAATATAACAGATAAAAAAATACGTGATATAGAGGGTGCAAAAAAGTATTTAGAAGAAGGGCCATTAAGTAGTTATAAAATAAACGGATTTGGGTTATATGTCGTTCAATTAAAGGGATCTCATACCCAGATAGGTATGAGCGGGTTGGTTAAAAGAGAGGAGCTTGAACATCCTGATTTGGGGTATGCCTTTTTACCGGAATACTGGGGGAAAGGTTATGCGGCTGAAGCTGGTGCAGCTGTTTTGAAATATGGTATTCACTCCTTTGATTTAGATAAGGTGTTGGCAGTTACGCTGCCAAGTAATAGGCCATCTAATAATTTGCTCATCAAGCTTGGATTTCTCTTAAAAGGAACCATGGTTTTATATGATGTAATAAATAATCTCTACGAATATTATGCCAATTCAAAAAATTAGTTTCAGGTGATCACTACAGGTATCGCTATGGTTTGAAGTTATTCTGGAAAGAAATAATAATTGAAATTTTACAAAAAAGATCAAAATTAATATACATGCATACGATTTTGTATTAATAGCAGGTTTATAAATAAATATAACTTTATAGAATTGAATGGATAAAATGATGCAATCTGTAAAACTATACAACACCCTTACCAGGCAAAAAGAAGAGTACAAACCCCTGTTTGATGATTATACCGGTCTCTATACCTGTGGGCCGACGGTATATAATTATGCCCATATTGGAAATTTACGGACATACCTGTTTCAGGATGTTTTAAAGCGTGTCCTGCTATACAATGATTTCAATGTCAAGCATGTCATGAACATTACGGATGTGGGGCATTTGACAGGTGATAGGGATATGGGCGAGGACAAACTTGAAAAAGGGGCAGCAAGGGAAGGAAAATCTGCCTGGGATATTGCAGAGTTTTATACAAAAGCCTTTCAGGATGATTTAAAGGCTCTCAATATTCTTGATCCGGATGTCTGGTGTAAAGCAACAGATTCAATTTCTGAGCAAATTGAGTTGATTCAAACCCTGGAAGAAAAAGGCTACACCTACAAAATTAATGACGGGATCTACTTTGATACATCTAAGATCGAAGATTATACCAAGTTGTCTAATCAGAATCTTGATGCATTGCAAGAAGGTGCACGTGTAGAAAAGAATATTGAGAAACGAAATGCGACTGATTTTGCGCTATGGAAGTTTTCACCAAAGGATCAAAAACGTCAGATGGAATGGGAATCTCCCTGGGGGATTGGATTCCCCGGGTGGCATATTGAATGTTCGGCCATGAGTATGATGTATTTAAAGGATCATCTGGATATTCACTGTGGCGGTATTGACCATATTGACGTTCACCATACCAATGAGATCGCACAAAGTGAAGCTGCGACTGGAGAAGACTTTTTTAAATTCTGGATGCATGGTGCGTTCCTAAATATTACGGGCGGCAAAAAAATGGCCAAAAGTGAGGGCAATTTTCTTACCCTTGCAAGCACCTTTATAGATAATGACATTTCCCCGTTGGTTTATCGGTTTGCCTCTTTTCAAACCCACTACCGTAAACCCATGGAGTATAGTGATGAAGCCATTGAGTCGGCTACCAATGGGTACAACCACTTGAAGAATCAGGTTCGGACTGTTGCACAGGCCGCTGGTGATGAAAAAGCTGACGTTCATGACGGATTTAAAGAACAATTCATGGCGGTAATTAATGATGACCTGAATATGCTGCGTGCCATGGCTGTAATCCAGGATGTGCTCAAGTCAGATCTGACCAATGCTCAAAAATATGCAACTGTTTTAGACTTTGACCAGGTCACAGGGCTTAAGCTGGATAAAGTTATAGAAAAAGAGGTTATACCACCGGAAATCCAAGAAAAAGTTGATGCACGAATCAAGGCCCGTGAAGATAAAAACTGGGCATTGTCTGATCAACTCAGGGATGAAATTCAGGCATTAGGATATATAGTCCAAGATTCCAAAGAAGGCATGAAAGTCATAAAACAATAGAGTTTGGGTCTGATATGAATGGGTAGTTTAGGGCATGAATAAACCTTTTGGGGAGCAGCCAAATAAAGTAGATATACCATTAGCCAAACCCGGGGACGCAGAGCTTCTTAAATCTCTTTCAATAGGTGCGTTTAAAGAGAACTTTAAAAAGTATGGGCATTATCCGCCGGGCTTGGAGTCGTTAGATTGGCATAAAGAAAAAATAGAAAATGGTATTTACCATACCATACAATATGAAACTAAAGTTGTTGGTGGATTGCAAATGAATTTGCATCCCAATAACGAAATGAAAATAGAGTATTTGTTTATCAGCCCCGAATACCAAGGACGGAAAATTGGGGCTGCGGTTATGGGGTTAGTTGAAATAGAATATAAAGATATAAAAACATGGGTTCTTCTAACTCCATACAAAGATTATAAAAATCATTATTTTTATGAGAAATTAGGGTATGAGCGAACTGGCGAAGTAAAACCCGATGAAAAAAGTAACTTCACTCTTATCCAATATGAAAAAACAATAGAAACATGAAGGCGTTCAAATAAATCCTATCTTACCCTTCAGGTGTCAGCCTTTTGTGGGGCAGTCTGATCAATTGAACAAGAATCAGGGAGATAAGGCTCATTCCTGCACCGCAAAGAAAGGGAATCCTGTAATCCACCATCCAGAGTAATCCACCTAAGACAGGCAGCACCACGGCTGCAATATGGTTGATGGTAAAACCTACGGCAGCACTCGGGGCAATATCTGCCGGGTCGCTGATTTTTTGGAAATAGGTTTTTATCCCCATGGAAAACCCAAAGAAGATGTGATCCAGTATGTAGAGCATTGCTGCCACCCACCTGCTGTCTGTCACAGCATAGGCAATGAAGATAAGGATTAGTGAAAAGTATTCCAGGGATAGAACCTTTCTTTCTCCGAACTGGATAATAGCCTTTCCGATCAGCGGATTGATAAAAAAGTTGATCATGTTGTTGACCAGGAAAAGCAAAGAGACCTCCTGGACAGAATAACCAAATTTTTGAACCAAAAGAAAGACAGCAAAGGCGATGAATATCTGGCGCCTGGCTCCGGCCATAAAGGTAAGGCAATAATATAGCCAGTAGCGTTTTTTGATCACCATGGATTTTTTTTGAGCAGGCATTTCCGGTTTTTCCGGATTCCGGGTAAACGCCCATACACCGCAGGCTACGATTATTGTCCCAAAAAGGATGAACATTGCGGTATACCCCAAAAACGGGGAAATAAGAAAGATGGTAATACCGACCACAATATTGGCCATGGCTGCCCAGCGTTGCTGGCCAGCAAAAGCCATAGGTGCCTGGTTCCGGTCAAAGTATTGAAGGGTCAAAGACTGACAGCAGGTTTCATAATAATGAAAACCAAAACTCATGACCAGTGTGGTCAGGATCAGTCCGTAGAAACTTGGCAAAAGCCCGGTAAAAAATATACCCAACCCAAGCAGGACAATGGATAAGGCAGCCAGGCGGTGTTCTTTTATAATCAGAAGTACGTAGGTTACCAAAAGGGCAAGAAATCCCGGGATTTCACGAACAGACTGCAAGGTTCCCATGTGATGGCCGTCCAGTCCAACACCGTTAACGGCAAAGTTGTCAAACAGGGTCCGCCAGCATTGAAGCCCGCCGGTAGAGCAGACTGTCAACAGGATCAGGTAGCCATACATTGGGGCATGGGAAAGGCGGCTGGGCATACCTGATTATTTCAATTTTTCAATAATGGCTTCAACGGCTTTTTCAGCACTGGACCCAAAAAGTGTCTCAATATCCACTAGGTTAAGGTATTTATCGTCCCAGGAAACACTTTCACTTTCAAGTATCCAGTCTTTAAGTCGTGTGTATTTACCACCTAAAGCTTTGATCTTCTTGAGCAGAGTTACCTCTTCAGAAGACTTGAATCCAATGTTTAAAGAGAGGATAAATTCAATGATATTGGGACTTGACGGGGATGCCGAAAGAATGGGGATTACCAGGATGCTCTTATTGTCTTTGCGGCCTTTGCCGATATAGACATTACCTTCTCTGACAATAATGTTCTTAGTACCCTTTAACCTGTGGTCTGTCTCAACCCGTGAGGTCTCGTTTTTAAGTGCTCCGGTTTTTTTCAATACCTCGATCCGGGTGTCGCCGGTGACTTCACCGAGCAGGTTTAGCCCGGTGATCCGGTAGAGCAAGGCCCCCTTAACCGTTGAAATGATTTCCTGGAGGTTTTTGATAACCAGGACATTTTTATTGGTCAACTGGGCAATCTGTAAATCATGTTCGCTAAGCAGGTCAAATACAGGCCCTTCAAAGGTTTCGCTGATCCGGCTGGTGCCCACGGTAACGGTTTTTGCCTGATGTTTGATGGCATCCACCGGCCTTGCCATGGTGTTAATGGCCTGGCCCATATTGTCAAAAAAGGTGGCGAACATGTTGGGCGGGGTGCCTTTAATACCGAAATCGATTTCAAAATCCGAGACCGGCAGCCGGCCGGATAAATATTTGAGCAGCAGAGTGATGTTGGCAATGGTATCCAGGCCAATGGCTGCGGGAAATCCGCCCTGACGTCGTTTTTCGGAAAACTGATTGTAAAATTCAGCTATTTTTTCCCTGAATTTGTTTTCAAGGAGCACCTCGTAATCATCATGGCCCAACCCCTTGAAATCATCTATAAATTCCTGGATTTTGTGCCGGGCATCATACATGAACTTTGAGCTTTGATTCATGGCAAGGGCAGCATAATATCCCCAGATATGGCCCACCAGGGTGTTTAGGATCGGGGCGAAGTGTTCCTGGATTTCAGGAATTTTAAAAACAGCCTTAGCATAAAGGTCAAACCGGTCTTCCCCTTCAGTGGTGATGACAATGGGGCATGCCTTGTGGGCATGAAAGATGGCTGTATCCTTTATAATATCACCAAGTACACTTTCCCTGGTTCCTGCAGCACAGACAATGATCAAAGGCTCGGAAGACAGATCTATATGTTTTTTATCTTCTACAAAATCCGATGAAATGGTCTTATAGCAAAGTTCTGACAATTTGATCCGGATCTCATCGGCAGATGTTTTATTCGCTCCTGACCCCACTGTGGCCCAATAGTTTTTTGTCACAGCCAGGCGATCGGCGCAGGATTTAATCTCCTCCTTCATTTCCAGGATCGCTTTCATTTTCTCGGGAAGTTCATTCAGGGTGAGGATCTGATTGTTAATGTATTCTTCAGACCTGGCTTTGAGAAGGGCAGCCAAATGAAGTCCTAACACGGCACCGGCAGTAATTTGTGAGTAGAACGCCTTTGT
>JAKSAU010000289.1 GCA_022361535.1 Desulfobacterales bacterium | reverse complement strand
TTTGGTCGGCCGACAAGGGCCACAACCGGTTTCATATTTTACCTCCGAAAAATTTACAGGCACACTTAAAAAATCAGAGTATTATACACTAATTACTTTATTTTAGAAATACTTGGAAAATCGAATCATTGAGGCCAGACACCGGCTCGTTTATCCCGGAAACGGCTGCCGCATTTTTTCCCAAAATACGTCTGATGCCTTTTTCCTGGGAAAACAAGCCTATGTGCCAAAGATCGAAGTATTCGCCCTGATCCAAGTAAGTTGTAGCAACTAGCCAAAAAACTCTGATTGAATCTACTCGATGAGCTGGCAGTTCGATGCTTAAAACGAAAAACATTATGGTAACTGCTAAAAATTAGCACTGAGGATCTGCCGTCCCGGAAAAGGACATCAGGCGCTTTTTTAAGTCAGATTCCTATGCGAAGCGTAAAAAATAAAACCTGAGTTGTTGTTTGGAAAAACTAATGAAAAAAGTGGCAGTCCTCTCCGGGATGACAGGTCCGGTGTTTTTATATACCTAAATTTTAAATCGGATTAATGAAGACCAAGATCAGCCATTTTCTGAACAATCCGTGCTGCAAGTTCTCGGTCTTTGTAAGGCAGGCGCTCTTCCCAGCTTTCCTTGGTATGGCCTTCAACTGCGTTTGCCGCTGCCTCAATTTCCGCTTTAGCTTCATCAGACTGCCCCAAGGCATCGAAGGCAAGGGCCAGATAAGCGTGAGCCGGCCAGAAATAAGGATCTTTAGCAAGGGAGCGTTGAAAATAGTCTTTGGCTTTATCGTAAGATTGGGTCAGATAATAGGCATGGCCCAGATTCCAGATATACCATGCAGGGTATTTGGGATCTAATCGCATGGCCTGTTCCATATAAGGAATGCCTTCATCATACCTGCCCGCCCATGTCAGATGTTCTCCCATGGCTGCCAGCCATTCGGCATTCCCCGGTTCTAAATCAATGGCTTTTCTGATCTGGGAAATGGCTTTTTCATGCTTGTGATCCCACAAATAAACATGACCCAGGACACTGTATCCTTCACTTTCACCGGGATCCAAGCGTATTGCTCTCTCAGCCAAAGTCGTGGCACGCTCCAGTATATCCGGGTCTCGTTTAAGGCTGAAAATCCAGTCAATGACCATGGTATGTGCCAGGGCTGCATGGGCTCTTGCAAATTGCGGATCAAGTTCTACAGCCTTTTCAAACATCTGTCTGGCTTGAGCAGTACCGTTCTTCATTTTTCCGGACATCAATTCGACACCTTTCAGATAGAAATCATAGGCTTCTACATTTGCATCTTTTCTTTTTGAAATCCGGTTTTGATCGTCAGAAGTCAATTCCACGGCCAAAGCTGATACAATCATTTGCCGAACTTCATCCTGGACAGTGAAAATATCTTTCATATCCCTATCATATCTTTGAGCCCAGACATGGCCTTCAGTGCCTGCATCGATTAACTGGGCCGTAATCCTCACCCGGTCACCCTGACGGCGCACACTGCCTTCAAGTACATATCTGACACCCAACTCTTTACCGATCTGATCAATTTTCACGGCTTTACCTTTATAAGTAAACACCGAGTTCCGGGCGATTACAAAAAGACCCGAGACCTGTGACAAATCAGTTATGAGATCTTCGGTGAGACCGTCGGAAAAATAATCCTGATCCGGATCTTCACTCATGTTTTCAAAAGGTAAAACTGCCAGGCTGGGTTTTTTAGGCAAGTGAAGCCTCATTATCTTATCTTTAAGACTCGTTTTTGGCCCAGGCTGCCTGTTTTCAACGACTTTATGCCTGACAATGCCAACAGCACACACAAATAAGATACAGACCAAAAGAAATACAAACCGTTTTCGCCGTCTGAAATTAGGATTATCATGCCGATTTGCATAAATGACTTTTCCCGGCTTGTCCGAATGAATGATAATCCGGTAAACTCTGACCTTGTCGGATATATTTTTCAACTGTTTTTCCCCAAGGAACTCGTACCCTAAGGGGAGCAGCTTTTTGACTTGATCAAACGCAGAACCGGAAATGCAGATGCCTCCACCCGAAGCAATACCTTCAAGCCTGGCAGCAATGTTCAGCCCATCCCCGTAAATCTGATCGCCATCCTGAATCACATCACCAAGATTGATGCCTATACGGAATTCCATTTTACGGGCAGCTGGCAGATCTTTATTTTTTTCTGCCAGGCCTTGCTGAATATCCACAGCACATTGCACGGCATCAGCCACCGAAGCAAACTCGGAAAGCAGGTTATCTCCGGGAGAGTCCACTACCCTGCCCTTGTGGGCTTCGATCCTTTGGGCCATGAGTTTGCGGCAGGATTTAAGCATTCTGACGGTCTGAACATCATCATCTGACATAAGACGAGAGTAATCCTTTACATCCATGGACACGATGGCTGCAAGCTTGCGTCTTATGTTTCGATTTTCTTCGATGATGCTTTAACCCTTATGTCAACTGAATATCTTGTTTATACTTGAAATTTTGATAAACATATGGACCTGTCCGTAATATGTCAATCAACAAAATGTTAAAAAGAGTTAATCCCCTCTATCGCCGCTGACCTCATCTTTCTCTTTTACAGGCGCAAAGACCAGTGGGTCACCCTGGGAATAGATTTCTCGAATCCGGATTGGCCGGCCGGACGTATCCAGTTCAACCATGCCAATACCGGAATCCGGTATCAGCCTGCGGTGTTCCCGCCCTACTGGAATCCGTTGGCGAATTTTCATCCTCCGGCGCTTTGTAAACAGGTTCAAAGGAGAATAAGGACCGTAAAACCATTGATTGAACCGATCCAGCCACTTGAGTAAGGGACGGGGAAATTCGTTTTTAATCCCCGAAGAAGTAATCTGCCAGATCCTTGGACTATTGGTCCTGAACCGGATTTTAACATCACAGACAAACGAGTAATGAACATCGCCGGACAGGATAACATAATTCCTGGGGGTTTTCAGATGTTTAAATATCTGTAAAAGAGTGCGGGCACACCCTCTATGAGCCATCCAGTTTTCGGCATCTACAGCCAAAGGATAGCCGAAAAATGAAACAATATTCTGAATTGTCTCAATAATTTTTACGCCAAAAACCGGTGCAGGCGCCACTAAAATAACAGACTTCTCATTTATGAGCAGTTGCTGAAGCTCCATCAGGGCTTCCCAGTCCAGAAGACCTGATGGATTGGCAGCCCGTGTCTCAGACCGCCATCTTCGGGTCCTGCTGTCAATGGCCACAAGCTTAGGGGTGGTGGGCAAATCAAAAGACCAGTTCTCACACTTGAACAGACGTTCTGTAAAGATCTGCCGCTGCTCACCATCAGGATGAGCTAAGAATGCCTCAGCCTCATTGACAAACTCGACGGCAAACTTTTCAGGTGCATTGCCCCATCCCTGGCAGAGCCAATATGCAGCCATACCATTGGCAATAATCTGATTGGAAAACGGGTGACCATAAGCTGCCGCCTCCCACTGGGCTGTCATGTTCCAGTCATCGGTAATATCATGATCATCAAAAATCATGTACACAGGCGTATGGGCCATTACCCTTGCAACAGCAGGAATATCCGAAACAAACGCCTCAATCCGCTTCTGCTCATCCCTATAGGCCGACCGGAACTGTTCTTGAACAACATTATCGTCGAACTGCACGTATTCCCACAACACAGGAGACCAAACCAGAAGATACATGGCTGTGTATTCTGCAAAAGAAATCAAATGATTGTGACTGAAAAAAGAAGTAAACACCGGGTACACGCCGCCTCGGGTATACCACTTTCTGC
>JAKSAU010000388.1 GCA_022361535.1 Desulfobacterales bacterium | reverse complement strand
GAAAAAAGCTTTTTTCTCAGCACCCTATTATCATTCAAAGCATGTACTGATCTACAGGTCTGACACACGGGACCTTCAGACCTTAGATGATTTGGACGGAAAAATCATTGCCATGCCCAAGGGATGGTCCACCATTGAGTTTTTTAAAACCCATTACCCTGAAGTCCATATCATAGAGGTAGAAAGCAGCCGCCAGGCTCTTGAATACGTGGATCAAGGCAAAGTGGCTGCCACAGTCGAACAGGAAGGTATTGCACTCTATCTGATAACCAAATTCGGATTTACAGATCTTACCCTTTCAAAATGGCTGGACAATGATGAACTTCAAAAAACATCCTCCATGCATTTTGCCGTTCTTAAAACCAATCCTATACTCTTTTCCATATTGGACAAAGCCCTGTCCAGAATAACGCTATCGGAAATGCGGATCCTAAAAGAGAAGTGGTTTTCACGGGCCGGGAGGCGAATCGGCCAGGAGGATGTGGGGCTAACCCCTGAAGAAAGAGGGTGGCTGGCTGAAAAAAAGAAACTGACATATTGTATTTCAAAAGAACAGATGCCCTATTCAGCATATCGTGGCAGCCAGGCCATGGGCATTGTACCGGATCTGGCCGAAATATTCAGCGAAAGACTGGACATTGAATTTGTCCCTTATTCGGTTTCCAGTTTTGATGAATGCATATTGCAAATTAAAAGTGGTATCAGCGATCTGGTACCAATGATCTCTAAAACCTGGCCAAGACAAAAAGACCTGGAATTCACTGCCGGGTACACCAACTATGATGTGGCCATCATCGCCAGGGAGGACAGTCCTTTTATTGCAGGCATTCCGGACCTGGACACCATGAGAACAGGCCTTGTCCCAACATCAAATATCTTTGAAAAAATACTGATCAAATATCCGAAACTTGACTATCTCCCTGTAGATACCATTGAGTCATGCCTGGAACAGGTATCTGCGGGACAGCTTGATGCAGCAGTTTTAAGCCTGCCTTTGGCCTCCCATTATATCCGAAAAAATGGCCTGGCAAATCTTAAAGTCGCCGGACATACCGGTATTAAAGAAGACCTGAGGCTGGCCGTTCTCAAGGAGAACTCCGTCTTGCATTCCATTTTATCCAAAGCTGTCAGGTCCTTAAGTCTACAGGAGCTGGAAGCTGTAGAGAACAAATGGATGACCATAGAAATGACACATCATATTGATTATACACTGCTTTGGCAGATTGCAGGCGGTGCCGGATTCATTCTTGTCGTGGTCATTTTATGGAACCGGAAACTTGCCAGGCTTAACCGGAAAATCGCCTCCACCAATTCTAAACTCAAAGATAAAACCAAGGAACTGGAGTATATATCCACCAGAGACAGCCTTACCAACCTTTTCAACCGTCGCTATATTGAAAACGCATTTGAATCGGAGCGTTTAAGAACCATACGGTACAAGCATGACTTGGCCCTGATCATTATAGACATCGACCACTTCAAAGCCATTAACGACACCTTTGGACACCAGGTTGGGGACGGGGTGCTCAGAACATTTGCCAACCTGCTCAAGACCAATATAAGAACATCTGACATCCTTGGCCGATGGGGCGGAGAAGAATTTATCATTGTATGCCCGGAAATTAACATCGATAATGCCGTAAAAATGGCTCGTGGGCTTTGCACAAAAGTTGGGCAGACCCCCTTTGATATCGCCGGCACACAAACCGCCAGCTTTGGGGTCACCGGGTTTAAAAAAGGCGATGATATCCAAGCCATGATATCACGGGCTGACCATGCACTCTACCAGGCAAAATCAAACGGCAGGAACCGTGTTGAATCAATAGAATAAAAGAGGAGGAAATCCTATGACCTCTCAAGAATGGAACCAGGGAAAACTTCTCCAGGTATCGGGTGCCTACTGGCAGACCTGCACCCTTCATGCCGCTGTCAAAATGGATGTATTTTCAAGGATAGGCAAAAACAGTCTTGCGGGAAATGAGATAGCAGACAAACTTAATATGCCTGCCAAGGGGATAATTGTTCTTCTTGATGCCTTGTCTGCCATGGGCCTTCTGAATAAAAGAGGCAACAGTTACGCCAACACAAAAGAGGCATTGGCTTACCTGTCCAAAACCTCGGAACAATATATCGGCTATATGATTCTCCACCATCATCATCTGGCAGACTCCTGGGTAAATATGGATAAAGCATTTACAACTGGCGGCCCAATAAGGAATGCTGGAAAAAGTCCGGATCCCAAGGTCAGGGAAAGTTTTCTAATGGGGATGTTTAATATTGCCATGGCCATCGCACCAGGATTGGCACAGTCCCTTGATTTATCCAAATGCAACTCCCTGCTTGACTTAGGCGGAGGCCCGGGAACATTTGCCATCCAGTTTTGCCTCCACAATCCTCAGCTTGAAGCTGTAGTCTGTGATCTTCCAACCACAAGACCGTTTGCTGAAAAGACCATTCAACGTTTCAAGGTTGAGGATCGGGTTTCTTTCAAACAAGGAGACTATACTAAAAAAGATTTTTCTTTGGGTCAAACCTTTGATGCTGCCTGGCTTTCCCATATTCTTCATGGGGAAGGCCCTGAAACGGCACAAATCGTAATTGATCATACAGTCGCCGCCCTGAATCCCGGCGGAAGAATATTGATCCATGATTTCATTTTGGAGGACACCAAAGACGGCCCCCTTTTTCCGGCACTCTTTTCCATAAACATGTTTATTGGAACCGAAGAAGGCAGATCCTACAGTCAAAGCGAACTTATTCATATGCTCGAATCAGCGGGTGTTTACGATATTGCGCGGCTTGATTTTAAAGGCCCTACAGAATCAGGAATTTTAACCGGCCTTGTCTCTTGAGCTAAACGTACTTATATTTAAAAAACGCAACAGGCGAAACCCAGTGAACTCATTTGTTCGTCAGTTTATCTAAACGGTCGGGTATCGCCTTTTTACTCTGTCTTTATTAAATATTTTTTGACTGGCTAAGGCTATTGATGTATACTTTTTTGCAGTTTTGAACTCCACCTACAATTTGTTAATTTTCCCATTGAGCCTGTAACGCTGTTAACGTTTACTACGATTCGCTTACAACAATTAATCTGTCAGTTAGTTTTTAAGGTGTTTGGTTAGTATAATTTTTGGTCCTTTATTCCTAGGAAAGGAGCAGGTATGAACGATCAGACGTCCCAGGTTTTTCTCCAGCGCGCCAGGGTAATTACCATGGCCAGACGGACTGCATTTATCTTTTTTATCATTGCCCTGTTTTATTCTTTGGCAGCTGTTATTTATTCCACCCAGGTTATTTATAAAGTCAAACTTAACTATGCGGTGATTCTTGAACAGTTCGGAGGAAAACGGCAGGCCATCACAGATGTGGGATGGCATTATCGATTACCCTTTTTCACCAAGTTGGAAAAAGAAGTCCCCTTGATGAAACAAAACCTTTACCTGGGAGGGTCTTCCGCTCCTATAAAAATTATTTCCAAGGAAAATGTAGCGCTATGGACCTCAGCGCTCATGACCTTTAAAATCAAGGATCTTAAAAAGTGGGGGATTGAGAACCTGTCTCCTGAAGTCCTGCTCCAGGGAGACTTTGACGGTATTGCAAAAGATATTCTACAAGGCGAAGAGGTAAACAAACTCATTTCCAGTAGGGAAACCATCAAAGAAGAAATTTTCAAAGCCTTAAAACAACGGCCAATCAATAAAGACGGCCCCACTCTGGAGGGCAAATACGGAATAGAGGTGGTCTCATTTGTTCTCAATGAAACCCGGTTCGGCGATAAACTTGTTGAAGCGACTGAAGAAAAGAAACGACGTCAGTTGATCGCGGAGGCCGAAAACTATGCAGCAGACCAGGAGTCTGACCGGATCAGGAAGCTCTACAAAGCCTATCTTGACGGTATCCGTTCCCTGCACCTGGCCTTAGGTGGAAAAAAAGACCAACGGATCAACCCTGCTTTGCTTGAATTTTTATCCCAACAAAAATGGGCAACCGCATATGAAAAAAGCCAGACCGATCAGAAGACCTTTGTGCTCCACGGCAGTGGCAGGGCACCTGCGCTCACACTACCTTCCTTTACCGAGAACCTGATAGAAGATAAGGCAGACAAAAACGCCGATACCCAGAACACAACACCTTGAGTCCATTCCCCAAAAGAGACTTAAAAGAGAGCGAACCGTTATGTGCACCACAGCAAAAGGGGTTTAATCCGGGGAGGAGCCAATGGCCAAAAGAGTAACAAAACAAAAAACCTATATTACCCTACCCGAAGAAACCATTAAAAAAATTGAATCCATGGTTTCTTCATGGTCATACGATACCAAAGCCTTTGTCAGATCACGACTGAATCAATACAGCCCGCCTCATCCGCTGATCTCTGGGGTTAAAGAACTGCTTTACCTGGTCTTTTTCATGCGCCGGCAAAAAAAGCAAATGAAAGTGTTAAACGACCCTGCCATCCTCAGGGACTGGAAAAAACGATTTCTTTACTCCGGAGAAACCAATCCCGGAGCGTCCTGGAACCGGGTTATTGAAAAAGAGCTGACCAAGGCGGAACTGCAATACCTTATAGCCGTTCTGGACTGCGAACTCATGGATCTTCATGTGCCCATGGAACTGGCAGAGATGTTTGATAAAATTTACAAGGCCCATATTCGCAAGGACCATATTGAAGATCCGGACGTGCCTAAGGCTCCTATCATGCTGGTAGAAGGGACCTCAGGCAGTGGTAAAAGTGCCACGGTCAGAGAAGCCCTTGAAACCGTTGTATTTAGAAATGAAGTGGTTCCGGCAGTAGATTGGAAACGCAAAAAAGAAGAGATCTTGGCAGATCACAGCCTTTTTGCCTCCCTGGAAGATGTTGACCCTGATTTTGCAATGAAAATCTCCAGAAAAAAGAAGTTGGATTTCTACCGCCGTTTGTCTACCATTCCCATCCTGCGCCG
Organism: Desulfobacterales bacterium; assembly: GCA_022361535.1. The sequence continues at coordinate 4,284 of JAKSAU010000388.1, read as the reverse complement.
GATTTTTAAAAAACGGATCATGAACAACCTGACCCACTTTGAAGAGCAGGGCATTGAAGTGGACTCATCCATTATCACGCCCAATGATTACCAGACCGCTTTATCCGGTGAACCAGGCAATTACTTCAAACGGGCCATGGGCAATCCCAAGGTTACATCCATCCGTCATATTGAAGAGGCCCATTCAGCATTTGGCAAGTCTGAAAGCGGCCCTGGCGGCGGAGGCGCTGAAAAGCAGCAACGCACCCTTATTGACACAACCAATATCGTTTTGGATGAAATCATTGACGGCAGAAGGGACTGCTTTCTTATTGCAACGTCAGACCAGGCCCATAGGTTTGATTCTGCTATTTACCGGCGCTTTGTGGAAAAAGGCTGTATCGTTGACATCTCAAAATTCTGGATGAATAAGGACAACCTTAAACGGATCATCTTCCTTGAGATCAACCGGCACCAGATTCCCAGTAAATACCATCCGGATTCCGAGGACCTGGACCATGCAGCAGAAAAGATCTATGACATTTTCAAAGAGCGGAGCCTTAAAATTAGTCCGGCCTATGTAAGAAAGCTTGTGGAGTCCATCATCAATATTCGCGGGGATTTCATCCTAAAGTTTTTAGATAACTCCATTCTTATACGATCAGCATTCCAGCTTGTGGCTAAAAACGTTTATGGCGAACTTTATTCCAAGGTGGTAGACCGCATGGACCGGGATGTGGCCTGGGATGAATATGTTGGAGCCATTAAAGATAAATTCTCTGAAATGGCTAATAACTGCTTTAACTATGGCGTTAGTGAAGACAAGGGGGTTGTCCTCACAGGCCCGCCAGGTTCAGGTAAAACTTTTTTAGTCAGAACCTGGCTTTCCTCAAATCTTAAGGTCCATGATATTGCCACAAGTCCGTCAGCGCTCCAGGACCCATCTTCCCCTGTTCATGGGGCCGTGTCCAACCTGGAAAAGGTCTATGACATCGCCAAAATGGTTGCACCCACAGTCATCTTCTTTGACGAAGGTGATGCCCTGGCCCCGAAACGGTCAGGCACAGGCGGCCAGCCTTCAGATGCATTGACCAATAAATTTTTAAACATCATTGACGGCGAAATCCCGTTGAATAAAGTATTTACCGTGCTGACCACCAACCGACTGGATATCCTGGATCCTGCCCTGATCCGGTCCAAACGGTTGAAGACCCTTGAGATATCAGGTCATATGCGGCAAAAGGACATTTTCGACATTATTAAAAAACAGTTTGAAAACGTACCGCACCGCCGTGAATTTGAAGTGGAGAAAATCATTGAGACAGCCCAAGGTATATGCAATACCCCAGCTGACTATACCTCCTTTACAGAAAAAGCCATTGCCCTTTGTTCAACGGAATATAAAGTTGTCCAGAAACTTCGGGATCTTGAAAAATCAAATGAAAACGAAAAATGCGAATTTGTAAAACTCAATTTCAAGACTATCCTGGGTATCTTGGATGCGGTCAAAGCACCGCCCCTGCTCAAATCTAATATAAAAAATGACTTGCATAATTTTGTCACCCATTATGACCAGATCCTGGAATGTGTAGCCCACGTAGATGCGGAAACGGATTATCCTTTGGTGGAAACCCATTTGGAATCTGCCCGTAGAGAAATCTCCTCAAGCCCTGTTAGAAAAGGCTCTGTCCAACTCAATGAATTTCTTGAAACCGAGCTAAGTAAAGAACCCCAGGTGGGGTTCATCATCGGTGTTGGCGCCAACGACATGACAGGCATGCTTTTACCCATTGCCACAAGCCTTACCGGCCGGGTGGAATCCCAGCCCATAATTGTTACCGGAGCGGTATCTTCCTCTGCCCCTAACACAGCACAGCTTGATATGGCTGTCCAGATGACCCAGCAGTCCGCACAGGAAGCCTTGACCATGGTGAAAAACTATATCCAGGAATTGACCCCTGATATAAGTATTCCCTGGCTGTTCGGGGATTTCCTCCAGCGTTATTCACTGCATCACCAGCTTTTATCTGCGTCCTACAATGTAGGTGGACCTTCAGCAGGTTATGCCCTGGCTCTCAATACCCTATCCGCACTCTTGCGCATCCCTTTGTGTATTGATTTTGGCATCACCGGTGCCCCATGGACCAAAGGAGTAAGAAAGGATGAGGTCGGCGGCTCTGTCATCATTGGCGGCCACCGTAAAAAAACTGAAAAAGTTTTGCTTTACCTACGGCGTATGTATATGCCCCTGCAGAATTACAAAGACCTGGAACCAGAGTTTCTAATCGGCTATTGGCAGCGTAAAAAAGACATCATTGCCGTAACTCATTTTGCTGATCTTATGCCTGAAGTTTTGTTTCTCGACGATGAGCACAATGATTTACGCGAATCGCTTATAAAGATGCGGATCAACTATAAAACAGAAAAATACTACTCAGAAAAAAAGACCAAGGACTTAAAAGAAGATATAATCAAGACAAAGAAAAGTATGCGCCAGCGCGCAGAGCGTGAAATACTGCTCCGGGTCAATGCCATCCGCCAATACCTTCAGGATACGAACCGGGAAAAATACATCTCCCATGAACAGATTTTTAATACGTATATGGAAAAGTAATTGCTGCCGACTCTATAATCACAAGTAACATTTGAATACTAAACTGCAAATTTACATCTTCCAATCTTGCTTTTTTGACATCGACCTAAATGGCAGTTGATACATAAGGAAGTGGAACCGCATATACAAACCAGCCCCTTTCCACTGCTTGATGGAAAGGGGCTGGATACTTGAAGCGGTATTGAGTTAAAGCAGGCTTTTCTTTTATTCTGAGTAGGAGGTTTTGAATACCATACCGTCCCAGGCTTTGGGGTCATAAATTCCTTTTTCCTTGGCCTGTTTTTCCCATTCTTTCCTCAGGGTTTTCTGGAAATTCATCTTTTCATCCACCAGCTTTTCATAAGGCAGACCAATAACAGCCTGTGCTTTCTCTTTGGTAGAGAAATCCGGCGCTTCATAGCCAGCCGCATTATATTTGGCCAAGACCACCTTGAGTTTGAGCCGGGCTTCGTGACCTTTGTTGATAGCTGACCCCAGGATGCGGAGGGTTTCTTCGGGCGCGTGGAAAAAGGAACCGTGACTTGCAATGGAATAATCCCATCTCCACTGGGCATGGCGGATATCGGTTAGGATGTCTTCCATATCGCTCTGGGTGGCACCCAGCTCCCAGGCCTTGCCGGCCTCAAGATGGGCCTTGGCAATGACATCCATTGCTATTGTATTGAGTTCGGTCTTTCTGGCCAATTTCCGCTCAACCGTATCCTTGAGTTCTTTTTCCGTTCCCCTGTGGCAATTCATACAAGTGGTACCCATGTTGTCCAGGGGGCTGCCCACGGTATGGGAGGAGTATTTAACCCCGCCTTCCCGGGTATAGGGCATATGGCAGTCTGCGCAGGATACATTATTCAGACCGTGGGCACCTGTCTTGAATATTTCATATCCCGGATGCTGAGCTTTGAGCATGGGGGTTTTGCTGACCTTATGGGTCCAGTCCTTGAATTCCCTGTCATCATAGTAGGCTTCCATGTCCTCCACCTTGAGACCGTTGTCCCAAGGGAAGGTAACCACAGCAGCGGTTTTTTCTGTACCGTCTTTGTCTGTCCAGGGAGTTTTTTTGAAGTAGTACTCGGAGTGGCACTGGGCACAGACCAGGGAACGCTTGTCATGGTGGGTGGCCTTTTCAGCAGGCAGGCTGCCTTCATTGTCCAGGGCTCTCACCAGATGGGGACGGGTGAGAGTCAGTTCCATGGTTTTAGGATCGTGACAGTCCAGACATCCCACGGGATTGGAAATCTCTTTACCCAGCCTGGCCCATTTGCCGGTAAAAAAGTCCAGCTCCCCGTGTTTTTCCATATACCGGGGCACGTCAGTGGACTTACAGGTCATACAGGCTGTGGGCATGGGGCCTGTTTTGTCATCCACGGGCGCACCGGTCCTAAGGGTGTTGATATTGTCTTCAAGCATATAATAATGCCCCCTGGGGGCGTTATAGTCTTTGGAAAAACCGTATCCGGCCCACAATACAATCAGGGCAGGATCTTTTTTAAGCATATCGTCGATTTGATCGCTTTCTTTGGTTTTCATATAGGAATCATACTGGCGCGGATAGTATTTGCCCCATTCGCTGCTTCTGGACTCAAACTCGGGAATATCTGCCGTGGAACTGATGGCAATGGCATTCAAGGCGGTCTGTTCTGCCTTGTTCTTGTTGATGGACATCCCCAGATAGATCAGGCCGACAATCGCAAATG
>JAKSAU010000064.1 GCA_022361535.1 Desulfobacterales bacterium | reverse complement strand
TGTGGTGGAAGTGGAAGACGGCAATGACATGGAAGCCATTGAAAAAGCTATCCAGGCCGGTAAAGATGCGGTTGCCCGTCCTTCTTTGATCAAAGTCTCCACCCATATTGCCTACGGCAGTCCCAACAAACAGGATACGCCCGATGCACACGGCGCTCCCCTGGGTGAAGATGAAATCAAGCTGGTTAAAAAATTCTACGGTGTTCCCGAGGATAAGACGTTTTACGTACCTGAAGAAGTTCTGGAAGACACCCGTAAAGCTCTTGCCTATGGAGAGCAGTTTGAAAATTCCTGGCAGGAAATTTTTGATGTATACAAAGGCAAATATCCTGAAGAAGCAGGCTTGTTTGTGGATGCTGTCTCCGGGTTCTTAACCCAGGGTTGGGATAAGGAAATCCCCGCATTTAAACCTGAGGACGGTCCTGTGGCCACACGTGCGGCATCCGGCCAGGTCCTCAATGCCATTGCGAAAAATCTGCCTGTTCTTATGGGTGGATCTGCAGACTTGGCCCCCTCAAACAAAACCTATCTGAGCTGCTCAGAGGAATTCCAAAAAGAAGCCTGGGGCGGCAGAAATATCCGTTTTGGTGTCCGTGAACATGCCATGGGCGCGATTATGAGCGGTATGTACCTTCATTCAGGAGTCCGTCCCTACGGCGGTACCTTTCTTGTTTTTGCAGACTATATGCGGGGGGCTGTCCGTGTGGCTTCCCTTATGAAGCTGCCTATTATCTATGTGTTTACCCATGATTCGGTCGCAGTAGGAGAAGACGGCCCCACTCATCAGCCGGTTGAACACCTGGCCTCCCTGCGTGCTATCCCGGGCTTGAATGTGATCCGCCCGGCCGACGCCAATGAAACAGCCATGGCATGGCACAAGGCATTGACTACCATGGACGGGCCTACTGCCCTGATCCTGAGCCGCCAGAAACTGCCGACCCTGGATATGTCTTATAGAGATGGCGATGCAACTTACGGCGGGTATGCAGTTAAAGATGCCGGTATGGATGCCCAGATGCTTCTTATTGCTACTGGTTCCGAAGTTCACATTTGTGTGGAAGCAGCCCAGATTCTGGAAAAAGAACATAATATCAAAGCATCAGTTGTTTCTATGCCTTCTTGGGAATTATTTGAAAAAGCACCTGCACCCTACAAAGAAAGAATCCTGCCTCCTGGCGTAACCAAACGTCTGGCTGTAGAGGCCGGTATTTCAATGGGTTGGGAAAAATATGTAGGCCCTGAAGGCAAAACCATCAGTATTGAACGCTTCGGAGCCTCTGCTCCTGGCGGCACTGTACTCAAAGAGTTTGGCTTCTCTGCTGAGAACATCGTGAAAAACGCCCTGGAATTGTAAACGTTAGGGCTTAATCTACATAAACAGCCAAAAAGGCCGGCACAGATCATCTATGGATGGCCTGTGTCGGCCTTTGTATTTTGGTTTGAACCAGGGAAACCAAAGGAGGGAAGATGCAGTTTTCAGTTAAAACCGGTTCACGCACCCAAATGATCGATGTCACTTCCCAGGTCAGGGAAATTGTACAACAGTCAGGGATAAAAGACGGACTTGTCCATGTGTATTCCATGCATACCACAGGGGCCATCACCATTAATGAGAATGCAGATCCGGCCGTTGAAGCGGATATCCTTTCCTGCATAAACAAGGTGATTCCGTGGGATGACAATTTCAGGCATATGGAGGGAAATTCTGCCGCCCATATAAAGGTCAGCCTGTTCGGCCCGTCCGAAATTATCCCTTTAGAAGGAGGACAGCTTGTTCTGGGAACCTGGCAGGGGATCTTTTTCTGTGAATTTGACGGTCCAAGGACCCGCCGGGTGAATGTAAAGATAATGGCAGGTTAGACTACAGGTCAAGTTCACTCATGCACTTTTCAGTTTTGGGTCAAACAACTCTGTTTTCAGATCGGTGAGTACCTTTATAAATGATTCAAGCGGGTTGGAAATGAGTGTGTCTTTCCGTTTTACAAACATGATGGGAACCGATTCCAGATCTTTTCCCAACGGATAAATTGATACGGTGTTAAGGGATATTGCGCTTTCTACAGTGGTCAGCGGTAGGACACCCATGCCCATGCCGGCAGCTACGCATTTCATCATACCGTCTACAGTACCCAGTTCCATTTTCTTTTTAAGCGTCAGGCCGCTGATCTCAAACCACTGCTCAAGCCTTTCCCGATATGCACACGGTTTAGGGAAGACTAAAACACCTTTTTTCTGAGCTGTTTCTTCAGGGGGTTTACCAGCAGGGCAGACCAACACCAGTTTTTCATAAAATGCCGGTGCATAATCCAGACCAGCCTGCTTGTATGCATCGGAAACAAAGGCGCCATCAATTTGATAGTCGAGCACTTTTCTGCAAAGCTCGGTACTGGAAGCGGTGATTAAAGACAGATCCACCTGGGGGTAGATGCGGTGGAAGCGGGCGAGAATAACAGGGAAACGGACGGCAGCTACAGATTCGAATGCACCAACGATAAGGGACCCTTGAACGGAATTGCTGTCGGTGAGTATCTTTTTGGCCTCTTTTTCTAAATGAATAATTTTTCTGGCATAGTTTATCAGCATCCGGCCCGCAGGCGTGGCGACCATGCCGCGTGGTTTACGGTAAAACAATTCGAGCCCCAGTTCACTTTCCAGGTTTTTTATCCGTGCGGTAACGTTTGACTGGACGCAGTTGAGCTGCCGGGCAGCATCTGAGACCGTACCAAGTTCGGACACGGCAAGAAACACTTTGAGGTGGCTGATTTCCATATTGACATCTCTTTTTGTGATGGATGGGATCAAAATTAATTATTTGACCTGATAGTAACCGATCTGTGAATATAAAGTCAAATGCGTTTAAGAGGCTCGGTATATAAAAATGCTGACTCATTTATCCCGAAAACGGCTGCCGTATTTTTTAATAAAAAATACGTCTGATGCCTTTTTTTCAGGACAAATGAGCCTAGTTGGCAAAACGAAATGTCTCAGTCTTGAAACATGTTCATAGAATCTTTTGTCTGCAATAACCTGAGAAAAAAGGAGAAGTCGATGGATAGATATATTAAACTGGCCCTGGAAAACGATGCACAGCATGCAAAGGTCATTGCTCCGGATGATATTGTTTTTGACCGCAGGGTAATCTTAAAGTGCAAATGGGGGTGTGAGGATCAGTTCGAACCTAACAGGATTAAGTGCGGTACCCGGGGCTTGAGTTTTGAAGAGGCTAAAGAGACTGTCCACAGTTATAAACAGATTCTTTTGATTCACCATCACGATCTTGTGACATTGAGTAGAACCGCAAGAAAAATTGAACGGGCTGCGTTTCTGGATGGGTTTTACCTGGCCTCATCCCTTAACTGCTGTCATGTGTGTAAAAATTGCAGTGTAGATGTGGGCAGGCCCTGTCCCACGCCTTTTAAGATGCGGCCATGTGACCAGAGCTTTGGAGTGGATATGTACCGGACTGTACGGAACCTGGGACTGCCTTGTGCTCCGTTGCAATCCAAAAAAGAGGTGCCGAACCGATATGCTTTTGTAATGATTGACTGATAAATCGTTTTAGGCATAAATAATCTTGGAGTCTAAGATAGGGAGGTGGCTTATGTATCATTTAAAATTAACCCTCTTGGGTGTTTTCCTTTTTATTTCTCTGGTTATTTCGGCGGATAAGAGTTTTTCAAGTGATAATGGTTACGGCAATGTAACAGCAAGGGACAAAAGATTCATAAAATACGATACAGGTATTGTGGTGGATACACACTTGAATTTGATGTGGGCGGCTGCTGATAACGGCGGCAAAATTTCCATGGACCAGGCAAGGGTGTATGTAAAAACATTTCGGCTAGGTGGGTTTGATGACTGGCGGTTTCCCGATATCCGGGAACTTGAGACGCTTTTAAGAAGGGATACAAGCAATACAACACCACCGGGGGACGGTTGCTCTGGAAATTACGAGATCCATCCGTTTTTCAATCTGACCTGCTGCTGTCCCTGGGCACTTCAGGATAACGGTACCCGTCCGGCCAGTTACCCGTTTATGAAAAAAGTTTCAGGCGGCAGCATGTGGCATCATAAATCCAACACCATTGGAAACCGGGTTATTCCGGTAAGGGATTTGACCCCTTAGTCTTTGGTGACTTTACCTTAAACCTATCGGTCTTCATTTAACAGTTTTTCCATGGAAAGGGGCAGGGTTTTCAATTCAAGGGTGACGGTTTGTCCGTTGTCATTAAATTCAAGGAAGTAAGAATGCAGGCCCATGCCTGTAAACCCTCTTTTTTCCCGTAAGAATGCAATGGCCCGGGCTGAGCTGTACCGAGTGTCACCGGCAATCGGGTGGCCGGACATTTTTGCATGGCGACGGATTTGATGCTTTCGGCCGGTGAGAAGTGTTATATCCAGAAGGGCATAATGGGGTGTCTGTTTTATGACGGTATATCGGGTATGTGCAGTAACTTTTTTTCCTTTTCCGCCAGGGTTTGACCTGCCGCCGGATTGTTTGGATAATGGAAACTCCCAGGCGTTTGTTTGAGCTGGCTTTGACATGTCAAAATTTCCGTGAACAAGGGCTTTGTATTTCTTTTTGACTTTTCCTGAAGCAAAAAGTTCGGACAGCCGGACCAATGTCTTTTGATCTAATGCCAGAAGCAGCAAGCCTGAAGTCTCTTTATCCAGACGATGAACCGGTTGGATAATTCTACCCCGAATCGTGTCCGCTATTTGTTTTTTCAACAAAGAGATCAGATCTTTACCCGGTTCATTGTGAATGCTTATACCACCTGGTTTTTCAACACAGACCCATCCTTTTCCTTTGTCAACAATCGGAATATCTATAGCGTTGTTTGAGTTATCGGACCCTTCTTTAATAAGGTTCATGAACGGCATACTTTCTGGCAGGGTTATTTTTAATTGTGGTTTTTTCTGGGTTATAGCAGATTGGAGAAAATAATTCTGTTGATATTTTCGGTAGGTATTTATTTGAAGCCATCTCAAAAAAGTCTTTTGACTCAACTTCATCGTCAGAGAAAAAATTAAATCCTCGGAATTTTAGATATATACCTCCGGTTGAATTTTTCTTCTTCCTTGAATTTAAGCCAAAATCAACTGGACTTTTTCCCGGAGCTTAAGGTAAAAAATTTGAAATGAGTCTTAAAATAAACATTGAACAAGCTTCGTATTCAGATACCGGTGCCATCAGTGAGATTGTAAAGCTCGCCAATATTCCTGTGGCAAAGCAGTTTGCATTGACGAGGGACAATGCCCCGTCTCATCCGTCTTTGTGCACTCCTGACTGGATTAGAGCTGGTATGGACCGGGGGGAACGGTATTTTATCGGCGAAAGGATCGGACTCAAAGTCGGCTGTGTTGCCTATGAAAGCCCGGAGCCGGGCCTTGCTTATTTGAACCGCCTTGCTGTTTTACCTGACTATCAGAATTTAGGAGTGGGCCAAGCCCTGGTTCACCATATTCTGACCCTTGCAAAAGAAGATCAGAAAAACAATGTGAGTATCGGCATCATCAAGGCTCACACAATATTAAGAGACTGGTATGCCGGCCTGGGATTTATTCCTTCGGGAACCAAAACATTTGACCACCTTCCCTTTGATGTTCAGTTCATGACCTGTGATCTGCGGTAAAATTTGTGGAATATAAAAAAGGAGCAAAAGACAAGTGAGTGTAGAAGCTGCATTCAGTAAATATGCCATGGTTTATGATCAGACCCGGCGGCAGTTTATCCCGTGTTTTGATGATTTTTACAACATGGCTGTGGGGTTGATTCCGCAAAGGGACACCCCGTTGAAAATTCTGGATCTTGGTGCAGGAACGGGTCTGCTTTCTGCCATGGTGATCCGAAAATTTCCCAATGCGAAAATTACGCTCGCCGATATTTCAGAGGATATGCTGGACCAGGCCAGAATACGATTTAAAGAGACTCCGGCTGATATCGAGTTCATTGTTGCCGATTACCGCAAGGATTTCCCAAAGGGCATGTTTGACGTGGTTATTTCTGCCTTGTCCATCCATCATCTTGACCATGAAGAAAAAAAGACGTTGTTTTCAAAAAGTTTTGACCACATATCTCCTGGGGGGATCTTCATTAATGCCGACCAGGCGCTGGGGCAAACAGATGAGATTGATTCTTTTTACAGGCAGTGGTGGTTCCGTCTTATAAGGGAAGCTGGCGTTACAGACCAAGAGATGGACGGGGCAAAAGAAAGGATGAAAGAAGATAAAATGTCCACCTTAAATGATCAGCTAACCTGGATGGAGACGGCAGGATTTCTGAGGATTAATTGCTGGTATAAATATTTAAATTTTGTCGTGTATTCGGGAAGTAAACCCGGTTTTGAATAAGGAAAAACAACATGAAAAATCCCAAGGAAATAAAGATATTGGTAACACGCAAGTTTCCGGAAAAAGGGTTGGTGATGCTCGAGAAAAAGGGCTTTAACCTGACTTTATGGGAAAAGGAAAGACCCATGACCCAACAGGAGCTCATATCGAGCGCCAAAGACCACCAGGTGGTTTTTTGCACCTTAACCGAGCAGATTGATCAGGCCTTTATACAAGCCAATCCCCAGATTGATATCATATCCCAGTTTGCTGTCGGGTATGACAATATCGATATTGGGGCAGCAACTACGGCTGGTATTCCGGTTGGATTTACCCCGGATGTTATGACCGAGGCTACGGCCGACATCGCTTTCGGGTTGATGATTGCCACTGCCAGGAAAATGTTTTTCCACCATAAATCCATATTAAAAGGGGAATGGGGCGCATTCAGGCCCAGGGGCCATCTGGGTATGGAGCTCAAGGGAAAAACCTTGGGAATTTATGGCATGGGCCGCATTGGTATGAGAATGGCCCAAAAATGCCAAGGTGCCTACGACATGAAAGTTATCTACCATAACCGCACCCGGAATAAGCAGGCAGAATCCCAATTAGGTGCAAAATGGGTAGAATTTAATAGCCTGCTGGCCTCAAGTGATGTCATCTCGGTCCACTCGGTACTTAGCCCGGAGACACGCGGGATATTTGACCACAAGGCATTTAAAGCAATGAAATCCACTGCTCTTTTTATCAATACAGCCCGTGGCCCGATTCACAATGAAATTGAACTGCAAGAGGCGTTGGAAGCCAAGGAAATATGGGGGGCAGGGCTGGATGTGACTGATCCCGAACCCATGGCAGCGGATCATCCCCTGCTTTCCATGGAAAATGTTTCGATTCTGCCACATGTGGGGTCAGGTACACGGGAATCAAGAGATGATATGTCACGATTGGCAGCGGAGAATATCATTGGGTTTTATGAAGCCGGACGTCTGCCCCATATTGTGAACCCCGAGGTATTTGATCCGTCCTGAAACGACCATCACTGAAGATTCTGGCCCCAACCTCAAGTGACGGTATTACCGTTTGAGCACTTAGGCCTGTTTGTTCTAAGAAGACGGCATCAGGCGTATTTTTGTAAAAAATACGGCAGCCGTTTCTTAGAATAAACGGGCCGGTATTTGTATATGTGATGCCCTTGTTCTTCAGGCCAATCGGAAAATTATTTTGAGAATTGATATAGTCG
>JAKSAU010000493.1 GCA_022361535.1 Desulfobacterales bacterium | reverse complement strand
CTTACGGAGCCAGTGGTTCTACCTACCGTTTGGAGAACGAAGATTTTTCACGTATCCACCTGCTGGGTTCGGGTAGCAGCATGTATTTTAAAGTGTGGACTGCCGATGGCCGTATACTGGAATATGGTATATCTGATGATTCACGTTTTTCGGTAAGCAGCGGTACTGTATCGTGGTATTTAAAAAATGCCAAAGACTATGATGGCAACACTATTACTTATAATTACTTAAACGATACCGATGGTTTCCGTATTAATAAGATTCAATATGCCGGGAATACCGTGCAGTTTAAATACGGCGAACGTAACGATAAAAACATGGTGTACATGCATGGTGAAGCTCAAAACCATAACGTGATATTGGAAGAAATTGAAGTGTTGGGCCAGGGGAGCCGTTTGTGGAGCTATAAGTTTAAATACACCCATGATTTATACAGCCGCTTAAATGAAATTGTAAAAGTTGCTTCCGATGGCTTGCAATACAATTCAACGGTGGTGGATTGGAGCGGTGCGCCAAGTCATAACACCAATCCTATAAACATACCAGATGGTGCATTTATAAAATGTGATTACGGTGATTTGAATGGTGATGGCATTAATGATCGAATTGCATATCATGAACAATTGACGGGATTATTGATAGTTCAACTTGGAGCTATAGATGGAAGCTATACGAATCATACTACCTTCGATTTAAGTTTTGGTAATACAAGTGAGGTAAGTAGCGTTGGAATTGGAGATGGAGATGGTGATATGATCGATGATGTTTTTATTACCCAAGTAACATCTGGTCCAGGTCCTGAAACTGGTTCCATTATGGAAAACCAATCGGAATCCACATTACATGAAGCTAAAAGTGTTGGAGAAACACACATGGTACATGTATATAAGTTAAATGGCACTGAATTACAACGAAATTTTACAATTGGTGATTTTTTAGTTCCCGACAATAAAAGACCAAAGTTTCATTTACTTGATTTCAATGGAGATGGACAAACCGATGTAGCAGTAGTATATGAGTATCATCTCCAGGTATTTGGATATAACTTTAGTATGGTGTCAATACCAATTGCCGGAGGTATATCACCAGTGCACTCCATGGATGTAAACGGTGATGGTAAACAGGAAGTTGTGACCAATTATGGTCATGTATTTAGCCATATCGAAGGAGGTAGTGGTTACAAACAACTAACACAGATAAGTGGTAAAATCACCGGTGATATAAATGGCGATGGTAAGGACGATTATATTGCTAATAATAAAATATATTATT
>JAKSAU010000738.1 GCA_022361535.1 Desulfobacterales bacterium | reverse complement strand
CGGTTAAGTGAAATACGCAATGCCCAGCAGGAAGAGCGGAATGTCGCGATAAATGCGATTGAACAGGCTTTGCTGCAGCCGGTAGCCGATCTGTCTTATCAGCGGCGAAACCTAAGAGACCGGATAGCTGATATCAGGACTTCCCGTTATGAACTCAAGGAGCTATATGATGGCAATCCTACGGAAGAACTCTTCCAGATGTTGTCCAGAGTTGAAACTGTCCATCAGCAACTGTCTGATGCAATCGATACATTAATGCGCCCTGAAAAGATGGAAGACCGCCTGATCAGTGAATCTAAAGCGTATCGGGAGGAAATGGCCCGGTCAGCATCCCGGTTAGCGTCAGGCAAAAAGCTTTCCAATGAGTCACTGGCTTTGACCCGGGAACTGCCAGACAAAATTGACAGGCTTAAGATTTGGCCGACTGATTTTGAAAATGCCGTTGCTGCTGCACATGCAGCTGTAAACGAAATACAGAATCAAGTGGTCAGTAAAATAGCATATAGTGGTGTTGCAAAGAATCCCGTTCAGGCGACCGTTCTCGCAGCAACTGATATGCTGGTCAACCCACAAAGCCTAACGTCAGCAGTTGATCTCATAAAGCCTGCTGAACTAGTTGAGGGGAACGTCATCCTATCTGAAGGCGTTACTCTCACGGATGCGCATTTAATAATCAAAAATGCCAAAAAGGCGATCAACAAGGCTGAACAGTTGTTGTTAGATTATAGGGATAAGCTTGAATACGCGAACAACAAAATTCAGGAGCTTGATGCATTGATTATCAACCAGCTGCCGGTGATTGTCGGGTCAGTAAAAATGTTGAGGGCTGCAATAAAAAAGCTCGCTGAGGCGACGCCGAGTTTACAATCAAAGGTTGATACTGCCAACCAGGCCATAGGAAAGGCTAGTGAAATCTTGAACAGGCCCGCTCCCTCACAACTAAAAGTTCAGATCGAAGCCTGCATCAGGGGGGTGGAGTAGAAAAAGCCTCATTTAATGGCATACATGCCATTTACGTTATACGGGATACGGGAATCGGACCTGGTGGTTTGACTGTATAGAGCTGAACTTGGTACTTAGAGGCAAAACCAGAATTCATTGATTTTTTACACAAGATTTTTTAGAATTCCGGATCTATAACACAAACACATAAAAAAGATCCTGGCGGACTTATGAGAAAATCATATTGGTATATCGGATTGGTTTTAGCTGCTTTTGTTTTGTTTTCTCTACCCGTACATGCCCAGGATGAGTCAAACTCAAAGCAAAAAGACAACATCCTAAGATATGCCCTGCATTCATCAAAGATGGGCAGCCTGGATCCGGATTTTGCCAAAGGTTCCCAAAACCATACGTATGCAGACATGGTCTTTAACAGCCTGTGGCGTTATGTTCCTGGTGATGCCAGGTATATGGAACCTGATCTGGCTGTTAAAATGCCTGAATTTGAGATTATTCAAGGGCGCCAGGTGTGGACCATTCATCTCAGGCACAAAGTTTTTTTCCATGAAAGCCCTTATTCTCCCTCCCATGAGTTGACTGCTGAAGATGTGGTCTATTCCCTTAAAAAAGCCGGGACCCCTGAAAGAAGTACTTTTGTAGGGGCATTCAGGGCCATGCAGTTCAAAATTGTAGACTCGCATACCCTGCAGATATCGCTTGAAAAATACATATCCCCTTTGTTTTTTCTGCCCAGTCTGGCCAATTGGCGGGGCGGATACATCGTGAGCAAACAAGCCATTGAACAAGGGGGATATGAGAATTTTCTCAAACACCCTGTGGGTACGGGGCCGTTCCAGTTTGAATCCTATACCGAAGGCGAGAAACTTGTTTTAAAAGCCAACCCTCGCTATTTCAGGGGAAAACCAAAGCTGAACGGGGTGGAAGTCCATTTTATGCCTGATAATGAAAAGCGGGAGGCTTCTTTTCGTTCAGGCAAACTGGATGTCATGTATGGGGTGGGAACACCGGGCTGGATTGATAAGATGGAAAAAGAGCCTAACACCCTTGTAGATGTATTTGGGCCCGGGTTTACCGGAATGTTCCATTTTAATACATCCATGACGCCCATGAACGATATCCGGATACGGCAGGCACTTGTTGCGGCCATGGATAGAAATGCGTTTATGAATGCTTCTTCCAGCAGGCTGGTCACACCGTTGAATTCCCCTATGTCGTCTGTCTTTTTGCCTGGAGCACTGGAGTATAAGCGGGTCAAACTATTGTCCCTGGAACCGGAATATGATCTTGAAAAAAGCCGGAAAATGCTTGCTGATGCCGGGTATCCCAATGGATTTGACCTGGACATTGTCGTTTCCGAGAAACGATTGTATAGAGAAACCTATAAGGTGCTTAAATCCCAGCTTTCCCGGATCAATGTGGACGTGAATTTAACTGTTGTACCCCATTCCAAATATCATAAAATGATCCGTAAGAATCTGAGCCCAATTGTGCTGTATTTTACTTTCCGGGCCAATGCAGATGACTATTTAAGGGGATTTTTCCATTCAGATTCCATTGTTGGGATTGGCAAAAAACCCCATACTAATTTTTCCCACTATAGAGGCATTGATAAAATCCTGGACGATGCCCTGGGCACGGTTGATCCCAAACGCCAGATCATGCTTTGGGAGCAGGCTCAGATAAAGCTGCTCAATGATAAAGTGGTCTATCCCCTTTTTGATATCAACCAGCTGTCAGTACGGCGGGACTATGTTCACTATGACCATCCTGTTCATTCGTCATTGTCTGATTATCCCCAGTTTAATGAGAAAACTCGGTTGGAGAGACCCTAAGCGTTAATTCCGTAGAAAAAGACCAAGAGTACCATGACCACAATGATATAGATCAGTGTCATGCCTGTTCCTGCACGGATAAAATCTTTGATTTGATATCCGCCGGGCCGCATGACCAGGGCATTTACCTGGTGGGTGGGAAGAATAAATGTATTGGAAGCGGCAACCGCCACAAGAAGAGCGGCCATCCTCGGATCTGCCCCAACTTGCAGGGCCATGTTCATGGATAAGGGGATCATCAGTACTGTGGCACCGATGTTTGAGGTGACCAGGGTAAAAAATGATGTCAGGCAGCCGATGATCAGGAACAGCCAGACAGGGGTTAAAGCCCCTTGAGTCAAGTCTGCAATGGATGTGGCTAAAAAGCCTGCAGCACCTGAAGATTCAAAGGCAATACCAAGGGGAATAAGGCCGGCCAAAAGAAATACGGTCATCCAATCAACTGAATTATAGGCTTCATCCAGGTTCATGACCCGGGTAAATACCATACCCACAGCCCCTGTAAGCAGGGCAATGGAAAGCTGGACTTTGAACCCAAGCGCCAAAACCAGAGCCAGTGTAAGGCTGGCAATGGCAGTTATGGCTTTTTCAGGATGCATCACCTCTCCTTGCAGATCCTGGGTAAAGGACAGCACTTTTCTGGGTTTGGCCAGGTGGAACTTTTCCCATTCTCCAAATAAAAGAAAGGCGTCACCGGGCTGGATTTTAATCTCTGAAATATCTTCGAGAATCAGCTTACCCCTCCGGTACATGGCAAGGGGGTTTAAGGCCAGTCTTTTCCTGAATCCGTATTGGTGTAGGGTTTTTCCCTCAAGCTCAGATCTCGGGGGAACAATGGCTTCTGTGATGCCTGAGTGATCAGAGGATAATATCCCATTCAGCCTGTCCAGGTCCGGGACCAGTTCCCAACCCATATCTTTTGCTAATCTTTGGGCATGGCTTTTATTTGCAACAATACCGATCACATCATTGGGTTCAATTACATCTGCCCTGCCTGGTACAAACACCCTGTACCTTCCCTGGCGTTTGGAAATACAAACCACAGTTGTGTGGTATCTGGGCCGAAGCATTAATTCTTCCAAACGGCGGGTATAAAAATCCTCCGGAATTTTAAGCTCAAAAACAGAGCTGACCTCCTGGCCGTATGTGCACTCCAGGCTATTGTCCATCAGGCAGCGAGACTCATTTTTATCATGGGCTTTGGGCAGGATAAATCTACCCAGTATGACAAAGTAAAGGATGGCACAAGCAACCAAGGATAATCCAATGGGGGCTACGGAAAATAACTCAAAAGGCTGATATGCGATTCCTGCCACAGCATCCTGATTGTTGACCCACCAGGACTCAGCCAGGTCATTGAGCAGGATCAAAGGGCTTGAGCCCACAAGCGTAATGCATCCGCCGATCACGGCACAATAGCTCATGGGTATGAGGATTTGGGAGACTGGCACATTAAGCTGTTTGCACATCCGATGAGTGGCAGGTAAAAACAGTGCTGCAGCGCCGATATTTTGCATGAAACTGGACAAAACCGCCACAGTGCCTGATATCAGGGCCATGATACGGGTCCGGCTCTTTCCGGCGAACCGGACAATCCCATGGGCAAACAGGTTCATGACCCCTGTTTTATCCAGGCCGTGCCCGATGATCATCACAGCAATAATAGAGACCACGGCGTTGGAGCTTAACCCTGAAATTGCCTGGTCCGGGGTGATGACACCCGAAAGCGGAAGCAATACCATCAGAATCAAGCCCACCATATCGACCCGGACAATGTCAAAAATAAACAAAACAGTGACAAAAACAAGAAAGGCAAAAACAATGATCATATCGCTGGTCAATACAGCATATTCCATAATGTCACCTGTGCCGTTTTTTTTGCCGGCCATCGTTTTGGCCGGTGTCACCTTGAAATCGTCTTATGGTTCAATAATT
>JAKSAU010000352.1 GCA_022361535.1 Desulfobacterales bacterium | reverse complement strand
GCAAAAAAATAGTAGCAAATTTTAATATCGGTCATTTCATGCCAGGGAAGCAGCCAGAAAAGAGCAATCGACTGGCCACAGACCTCATCTGATACGATCATGCCGGGATCGTCGCCATAGTTCTCGATACCCTTGTCGCCAAAGTATATGGTAGCCCAAAAACCATAAACAAATAATATTACTAAGGTTATGGCAACCACTAAAGCTGATTTGAATATAAGGGCAATAGCAAACGGAATCAGGGCTGCCCAAAGTGAACCCCAGGTTCCCGGGGCAAAAGGCATGAAACCCATGCCAAAAGCGGATAAAAATAACTTGTAAGGCTCTATTTTTTCAGGTGTATTTTCGGTCATTGTCAAAAACCTTTGGTAATGTTGCTGCAAGCAAGTACAGGGCAAGATTTTAGGTTCAGGTTTACACTTGCTTTTTGACGCTGTTTGGGACTATTATATTAGAGTTAATTTTTGCGATTTTCAAGTTCAATAACCACAAGCCGTAGTTGTTGTCTTGATTTTATACCATTTAACAGTTGAGATTGCCGGTTCGAGCGTGGTGTAAATGGTTACAAAACTTACTATTATTAACCTTCCAGGCGATCGGATTTTCTCATACACGAGGTTTATAACCTTTTATTTAGGAAACAGAGCTTTATGGGCACAGTATCGGACAATTACGAAAATTTGAAAGGAAAGGCTAAGGACCGCTACGACGGTCTGTCGGCTAAAACAAAATATCATGTACATATCGGCTCGGCAACATGTGAAAATGCTGCCGGAGCTAATGATGTATGTAAAGAAATGACTGCTTTGGTGGAATGCAACTCTCGCGAAGATGTTACGATCAAACGTGTAGGATGTACCGGCCAGTGCAGTATCGAACCTATCGTATCGATAATCGACAACAAAGGTCAGACCGTAAAATACAGCCAGGTCGATGTTGACTTTGTCAAGAAAATCTTTGACGAACATATTACAGAAGGTAAACCGCTATCAGTCAATGTAGTTGAACCGGATGAAAGACAGCTTCGTCTGGCATTGCGTAACAGTGGCGTAATCGACCCCGAATGCCTGGCAGACTATATAGACAATGGAGGTTATCAGGCATTAACTACCGTTCTGGAAAAAAATGATCCGCAATGGGTAATCGAACAGATCAAGATATCTAACCTTCGCGGTCGCGGCGGCGGCGG